>JAUVWC010000125.1 GCA_030604325.1 Candidatus Zixiibacteriota bacterium
CTGGAGGTACCCGCTGACTACCCGGTGACTACGATCAGGGATCTGGCTCCCCCCATCGAGGGAGCCATCATCGCAGCGATAGTGCGTGGATACAGCATCCTCGTTCCTCACGGCAATGATCAGATCAAACCGGGAGACCACCTGTTGGTCTTCACCACCCAGGACGCCACCGAAGCAGTGCAGAACTTCTTCTAGATGCGCATCACAGTCGTAGCCCAGACGATCGGTGTCATCCTGCGCTACTTTGCTCTCGTCATCATGCTGCCGCTGGTTGTGGACTGGATCTACGGTGAATGGTGGGAGTCGCTGGGCTTCGCCATCGCCGGCCTCAGTGCGGCCCTGGTGGGGGAGGGCTTGCGGCGGCTGCACCGCAAGGGTGAGCAGCTGATCCGGGTAGAGGGTCTGGCGGTCGTAGCCGCTGTGTGGCTTGTGGTGGCCTGCTTCGGATCGATCCCCTACCTGTGGAGCGGCCTCAGCCTGGTCGACGGCCTGTTCGAATCGATGAGCGGATTTACCACCACCGGGGCCACGATCTTCACCGACTTCAACCGTTACTCAAGAGGGCTCTTCTTCTGGCGAGGGATGACACAGTGGTTGGGAGGCATGGGGGTACTGGCGCTGTTTATCGCCGTCCTGCCCGCCCTGGCCGTGGCGGGCCGCCAGCTCTTCTTCGCCGAAGCCCCCGGTCCTTCCGAACAACGCCTCACGCCGCGGATTCGGAATACGGCTATCGCGCTCTGGTCAATCTATGCCGGACTGACGCTGTTAGAGATCACGGCTCTCAAAGTGACAGGGCTGCCGCTCTACGATGCCATCTGCACCTCCTTCACCACTGTGTCCGCGGGTGGTTTTTCCCCCAATCCATACAGTATCGGAGGATACCAGAAACCCGGCGCCGAGTGGGTGGTCATCGTCTTCATGTTCCTGGCCGGCGCCAACTACTCGCTCCAGTATCTGGTAGTGAGGGGTCGGCCCAGCAGGCTGTTCAAGGATGAAGAGTTCCGCGTTTATACGGTGGTCGTTCTGGGCTTCAGCGCGCTCATGCTCATTGCTCTCTATTCATTCTCACGGAATCTGTCCGCTGCTTATATGGGAGCCGATACGACAACGCAGCCGCTGGCGGGCGCCTCCTTTTTCGACCTGATTCGCTACTCACTGTTCCAGGTGCTGACAATCGTTACCACCACAGGATACGCCACCGACGACTTCAACCTGTGGAGTGACCAGGCGCGGATGCTGATGTTGCTGTTGATGTTTGTGGGAGGATGCGCCGGCTCCGCGGCGGGTGGTCCGAAGATCGTGCGTCTCTGGCTCCTCGCCAAACAGGCGTTCCGTGAACTGATGCGGACGCTACACCCGCGAGTGGTGAAGCCGATAATGCTCGGCAGGCGGGTGGTCCCGCCGGATATCATGCGTTCGATTACCGCCTTTCTCCTTCTCTATATACTGGTGTTCGTCATAAGCGTGATCGTTCTCACTTCACTGGGAATGGAACTGATCACCGGCATCACCGCCAGTATTGCCACGCTGGGCAATATCGGGCCCGGTTTCGGCGGGGTGGCGCCGATGTCCAGCTATGCCCACCTGCCCACGGCCGCCAAGCTGGTCCTCTTTCTGAACATGTGGATCGGCCGGCTGGAGGTGATGACTGTTCTGATTCTGCTGCAGCCGGCGGTGTGGAGAACAGCCCACTTCAGGGAGCGGACCAGGAGGTCAGTACTTACCTAGCGCCCCGCATCAGAAATCTATAGCTGCTAATAATCGATATCGTCCTTCATATCATCCACCGGTCGGCCCCGTCCCTGTCGAGCGGTTCCACCTCGATCTCCTTTTCAACCTCCCCTGACGAGAGTAGTACTCGCAGGCGGGGCTCGGCCCGCCCCTGACTGTAGCGGGCGGTCAGCGCGGCGGCTATGTAGAGGTCGTCATCGTTGGCCGTAACATCGGCCAGGGTGAGCGGGCCGGACCAGTCGAGCGCGCGCAGCGACCATTTGTCAACATTCAGTTCTTCCAGGCACCTGTTCTCAGCATCATCCCTGCCCACCACCACCTTGACGCCCGAGGGGAGCCGGAAGTGCCGGCCCACCTTCAGCAGCTCCATATCCTCAACGGTCAGTGTGCTTTTATCGTCGGTGTGGTCGAAGGTGTCCTGGAGACGTTGGGAAAAACTCGGGTCCGTCAGGAGGCAGCCGCCTGCCGGCTGAGAGTAGTCGGTAATACCATAGCTGGCCGCCAGCTCTATCTGGGTCTTACGGCTGCGACCCCGGATGGCCAGGAGCTGCTGCCGGTCCACCCAACCCTTCTCCTCAGCAGTGGTTGGCTCCAGGTGCCTCGCCGAGAGCGGCCGCAACAGCAGACCATTCAGACCCGACTGTTCCTCAACGAGTAGGAGAGCCAGTCGGTCCTCGCTCATGGGACGTTGTCCAAGCACTTCACCCGTGAACACGAAGTGGGCCCCGATCTCCTCCATCATCGATCTCGCCTTGCGCAGTAGAAAGATGCGGCAGTCTATACAGGGATTCATCTCCCGGCCGCGGCCGTATTGGGGGTTCATGAGGACTTCGTGCAGGAATTCGTCGGCCACATCCACGATGTGGACGGCGACCTCAACGTCGGCACCTACCTGGAGTGCCCTAACAGCGGTGCGGGCGGCGTCCTCGGGCGTTTCTGAAGCGTGGCCGGTACGAGCACGGTGATGGGCGGCAGGTGAGAATCCCGTGGAAAAGCTGACCCCGTGGATCTCGATACCCATCCCCGCCATCAGCCTGAGGGCCAGGGTGGAGTCGAGGCCGCCGCTGACCATGGCTATGGCCATGATCGGCTGCCCCTTGTCATCAACTCTGATCATCATTTGAGGCGGATCAGCTTGCCGGTGACCCGGTGGGAGCCCGCAATGAGTTCGTAGAGATATATGCCGGAGGGAACAAGATTCCCCCTCGGACCTTTGCCGTCCCAGGTCTCCACATGCCGGCCGGCTAGCCGCCAGTCCCCCTCGAGCACGGTGATCACCAGCCGTCCCCTCGCGTCATATATACGCTGGGTTACCGGGTTTGCTTCAGTCAGGTCGTAGACGAACCTGACCGGTACCGGTCCCATGCTCGGATTCGGGCGGGGGGGGGTGGCTGTAAAAGCGGTGGGAACTGATGTAGCGGTTGCAACCGAATCCAGTGCTGAAGCGGCATTGAGGCGGCCGCCGCCGTGGTAGATGTCGAATCCGGGCGTGTCCTCACTGATACGACCTACCTGATCGTCCGCCTTCTTCCTCAGTATGGTGCGAACTTCTTCGACCGTCAGGGTAACATCAAGCTGGATCATCAGAGCGGCTACACCGCTGACGAGAGCGGTGGCCTGTGAGGTTCCCGCATATCTTGCGTAACCGCCGTTTCGATTGGTGGAGATCAAACCGTTGCCCGGGGCCACCAGATCGATGTGGTCCCCGTACGATGATCCGCCGCCCCAGAGGAAGGGATCCGCCCTCCGGTCCTCGTCATTGGTGGCGCCCACAGCAATGGTTTCACTGAATGCTGCGGGATAGTAGGGGACGTCGTTGTCAAAGTTCATCATCGACGTGCAGATGACCGCTCCCCGGTCGCTGGCGTAGCGGACGGCGGCGTGAAGCGCTTCCGAGTAGTTCTCGCCACCGGCGGAGAGGTTGATGACCCTGACTCCCAGATTGGCGGCGCGGTAGAATCCGGATTCCCACCAGGTGTAGTAGCCAAACTGGTTATCGTCCAGGACCTTGATGGGGATGATAAAGGTCTCAAACGCTACTCCCGCGATGCCTTTCCCATTGCCTCCGATGGCTCCCAGCAGTCCGGTCACGTTGCTTCCATGCCCCTCGTCGTCGGAGGGATCAGAGTCGTCGTTGACATAGTCCACACCGGGCAGGAGCGCTGCTGCCAGATCGGGATGGTCGAGGTCAGCGCCCGTATCCAGCACCGCGATAAGTACGGACAGCGCCGAACGCTTGATCTCCCACGCTTCCGGCATGTCGATATCCGCATCGTTGGCGTTGTCCAGATACCACTGCTGGGCAAAAAGTGGATCGTTGGGTGTAAAGCCCGGAACCGGCGCGTGTGCGGTTCTAACGCCTGCGCCGCGGCCCCGGTAATCCGGTTCTGCCACCTCTACCAGGGGATGCTTACCCAGGCGCTCGAGCGCCTGCATCACTGTTTCCCCTTCAGCTAGCTCCAGTATGATCCACCGGTCCAGGCGGTAGCGGCGGCGGCGGGCGCGGATGGTCGCTTCCGTTTCAACAGGAAGTGCACCGGGGAGTATGGACGGCAGGCGCAAGCGGTGAAGGGCAGTTCCATCGTCCAGGGGAAAGAGAGGGCGGGCGGCTGTTCCCGACAGGCGGGCCGCTATCTCTGCAGCAAGATCGGGGGTGAATTGCTCAAAGCGGAAACGAGCGGTCAGAGGCGAGTTGCGCAGGCGGACGACTACCCGACCGGCAGCCACCTCTTGCGGCGAGATCCCGGGAGAAGGCTGCTGCGGAGGTGCGGGGCCGGCGGCCACGACGGTGAGCAGCGAGAGGGACAGAAGGAGACCGGAGTCGACAGCGAACCTCTTTATGGCCAACGGGGCAGATATCATGGCGCGAAGTTTAGATTCCGAGGCGGCAGGCAACAACGCCATTTTGGACTAGGTGTGGTGCGGGACTGCATCTTATCCTGAGCGGGTCGTGCTTCCTCTACGAGACATGAACCCCATCCAGCGGACGCCACACGTCACCTATTTCCTGGTGACGGCCAACATCCTGGTCTTCGTATACGAGATCCTGATCGGCCAGCTGCAGCATTCCGAGGAGTTCGGACGGTTTGTCTACACTTTCGGCGCCGTCCCGCGCGAGATCGTGGGGGTGCTGCTGCATCCGTCACAGTGGTTTCCGCGTCCCATAGGCACGCTGCTGTCCAGCATGTTCGTGCATGCCAACTTCGGGCACCTGGCCGGGAACATGCTCTTTCTCTACATATTCGGGGACAATATCGAGGACGAACTGGGGCATGTGCGGTTCCTGCTCTTCTATCTGCTCTGTGGCCTGGCGGGGAGCTGCGTTCACATTATTCTTGGACTTTCATCCCGCGTGGCCATGATTGGGGCCTCGGGTGCCATCTCCGGAGTCATGGGCGCCTACATCCTGCTCTACC
>JAUVWC010000336.1 GCA_030604325.1 Candidatus Zixiibacteriota bacterium
ACCCGAGTTGACCGGCATGGAGGAGGGACAGCTGGAGATCGACGTCACCGATATCTACATGCTGGATGGACTGGTCCACGCTCTGAAAGCCCAGCTCCACTTCTTCGTCTCCTACAATCTGGACGTTCCTGAGTTGACCGGCACCGAGGCAGACACCACCGTAATCAAGGCGTTGCTGAACCAGCAGGACGGCACCTTCCTCGCGCTACGTACAACGGGGGCGACCAACCTCGGGCTGACACGCACCACCCTGCTGGCGGCCATCGGGAAGATGGACCTGTTCCAGCAGAGCCTGGCAAGTGAGACCGACGACCAGACCGACGACCTGATCAAGATCGATCCTTACGGCGAAGGTCCCACCCAGGCGGAACTGGAAGAAATGGCCACCGAGCTGGGCAACCTCCTGGCCGTTTTGAGCGGGCCTCACACCGTCACCCAGGACTTCGACGGTGACGGGGAGGATGAGGACCTGACGGTCAACCTGGCCGCCTTCTTCAACAACCCCGCCTCCGACCCGAAACAGCTACTGCCTCCCTACCACTGGAACAGCATGGACATGATCTTCTACTGGGACGGGTGGCCGGAGGATTTCAGCCAGTTCGTCCTCCCCGACCCGACATTCAGCGGGATCTTTCCCGGTCTGACCACCGACCAGGCGTTCAAGGCGTTCTTCGGGATCGACTGGTTTCCCTCTGCCGGTCCGTTCGGGGATGGTAGTGACTATTAAATAGGTCGATAGGGTGAACGAGATCCGACCCGTACGGCCGGGACGGCACAAGCCGCCCCGGCCGTACTCGTCCTATCTGGCGTCACTTCTGTTTCTGCTCCTGCTGTCCCCCCGTCCTGCGGCGGCGCAGATAACCACCCTGTGGACAGAGTTGAGCCAGCTGATAGCGCCCGAGGCCGGCCTTGGCGGCGGGCCTGTAGGCTCTCCTTTACCGATAATGGGTTGGCACTCTACCGGTGCCTGTTCCATGGGAGTACTGGGCCCTTCACCGATGGCCGACCCGCTCCTGTGGCTGGACATGAAGCTGCCGATTATCCGGTTCGCGAGAAATGGTATCCTTATGTACCGTGCCCGGAGAGAGCTGAGGCGCAGCAGCGATCTGAGTGCAGATTGCAGCAGTATCAGTGTGGCCACGCCGCTCCTTGCGGCTCACTGGTCATTTCTGTGGGGCGGAGCCTCGGTGGGAGCGGTCACACAGGTGGACCAAACCGGGGATATGGTCGGCGTGCATCGCCAACCTACCGGTCGTCATACGTGGATTGGACTGCGCGGAAGAGGGGCTGGATGGGAGGGACTGGTTTCCTGGGGACGACTCGGCTATTTCAGGGGGGCGGGTGAGGCCGCCGCCGCCCTCCGCATCAGTCTCCTTTGGGGGTGGACGACGTCGGTGTGGGCTTCGAGGCGAGTTGCCGATGACAGGATAGTGTTCTCCTACAAAGACGACGCAGCCTCGGTGACGGCGCCCGGCTCATTTTACAGCACCGGCGTTCGATTGACCGGCTCGGTGGAATCTTGGCGCGTCTGTTTTCGTGCAAAAGAATCGAGAGGATCCGGCCGTGGGAGTCAGAAACCCGTGCATCGTCTGAGGCCAAGACCCCGGTTACGGCTTGCGGAACTGCGCGCTGACTCGCCCGATGGCCGGTGGCAGGCCGCCGTGGGCATGGGCTGGGGTAAGCATAGAGCCGATCTGGAATCGCAGGGGCTCCGTTACGGACGCTTTCTTCTACATGACGATCGTTTATGGATCCG
>JAUVWC010000250.1 GCA_030604325.1 Candidatus Zixiibacteriota bacterium
CTCGTCGATGGACCGAGGTCAATCTTCCTTTGGATAGACGTCGGCCCTCTTGGTATAATAAGTAACGCCCCTCGAGAACTGATACCCCCCTGAAAAAAGAGCACTCCTCTACTGGAAATACGGGCCTGGCCGCAGGCTGCGGCAGCTGGTCCGCGCCGGGCCAGGATATGAGCATGTCGAGGTGCTGCGAGGCAGGGATGGGTTCAGCGGGGTAGTAGCCTGTCGTTGGGAGGAAGGGAGAAAGTCATGATGGCGGTGACGCACACGGCGTCTGTCATGGGCATAGACGGATTCGTGGTCAGGGTGGAGGTTGATATAACGCAGGGATTACCTGCCTTCATCACGGTAGGTCTGGCCGAGGGGGCGGTGCGCGAGAGCCGCGTACGCGTTTCATCGGCCATTCGCAACGCCGGCTACACGCTGCCGCTATGCAAGATCGTGGCCAACCTGGCCCCGGCGGACGTGCGCAAGGAGGGGAGTGGCTTCGATCTGCCCCTGGCTGTGGCGATACTGGGGGCCCTCGGCCATATCGGACAGGGGCGTTTCGCTTCTCATGCTCTTGCCGGTGAGCTGAGCCTCGATGGTGATCTGCGTGCGGTGGCCGGCACCTTTCCCATGGCCCTGGCGTGTCGACGCAGCGGATTCGAAGGGCTGATCGTGCCCGAGGGAAACGCGGCCGAGGCCGCCCTGGTGGAGGGACTGGATGTGCGCTGGGCGCGTACGCTCCATGAGGTGGCCGAGTTCATGAACGGGACTGGCGATCTACCTCTGCCACACAAGATAAAGACAGCCTCGCCGGCACCGGAAAGAGAGGACTTACGCGACGTAGCCGGGCAACATGCGGCGCGACGTGCCGTGGAGATCGCCGCCGCTGGCGCCCACAGCTTCCTTCTGATAGGACCACCGGGGGCGGGCAAGAGCATGCTGGCACGCCGCCTCCCCTCGATCCTGCCGCCTCTTTCCCCCGAAGAAAGCCTTGAGACCACCAAGATATGGAGCGTGGCGGGGCGTCTCGATCCGGAGGCCCCGCTGCTGACCCGACCACCCTTCCGTGCCCCCCACCACACAATCACCTCGGTCGCTCTGGCGGGTGGAGGTGCAATCCCCCGCCCGGGTGAGATAAGCCTGGCCCATAACGGGGTGCTATTTCTGGATGAGTTTCCGGAGTTCACATCCCGCGTGCTGGAGATACTGCGCCAGCCGCTCGAGGAGGGCAGGATCCTGGTCGTACGCTCCGCACAGACCTACTCCTTCCCCTCCCGCTTCCTGCTGGCGGCGGCGATGAATCCCTGTCCCTGCGGCTTCAGGGGGCATCCGGCCCGGGCCTGTACCTGTACTTCGATACAAATCCGGCGTTATCACGGGCGATTATCCGGACCGCTGCTCGACCGTGTAGACCTGCATGTCGAGGTGCCTCCGGTGGAAATCTCCGCGCTGGAGAAGGGTAGGGGGGAGGCGTCGGCGGCGGTGGCCGAACGGGTCCTGGAGGCGCGCTGTCGCGCCCGGCGGCGCCTGAAGGGATTGGGGGAGGAGAAAGGAGCGTGTTACGCCACCACTAACGCCATGCTCACGCCCTCCCAGCTGAGACGCCTGCCTCCGCCCGAAGAGGAGGCGCGACGCATCCTTGCACGGGCCGCAAGGGCCTACAGCCTGACAGCCCGGACATATCATCGTCTTCTCAAGGTGGCGTGGACCATCGCCGACCTGGAGGCCAATCCCCGGGTGCTCGCCAGACATGTCAGCGAAGCCCTCCACTACCGGATCGGCGAGCGGGAACGGGTGGCTGTACACTGACGGTGCAGCGTATATTTTGCCACTATGCTTCAGACACTGCGTGTCCACAATTTCGCCGTCATCGAGGACGCTGAGCTCGAACTCGATCCCGGGCTTACGGTACTGACGGGCGAGACAGGGGCGGGCAAATCGATTCTTCTGGGAGCGCTGCAGCTTCTGCTGGGAGACCGGGCCTCGACCGATCAGGTGCGGGCGGGTACTGATCGAGCTTTAATCCAGGGAATATTCTCGCTGACGCACGATCACCCTTCGCGGCAAGTACTTGCCGCACGCGGCATCCGGGTCGAGGAAGATACGCTGATCATCCGGCGCGAGGTCAGCAGCGAAGGGCGAAGCCGGGCTTTCCTTAACGATACGGCGGTGACGGTTGGTGCCCTCAAAGAAGTGGGGGAAACCCTCGTCGATCTCCACGGTCAGTACGAGCACCAGTCACTGCTTAATCCCGCGCACCACCTTCTGCTTCTCGATGCCTTCGCCGGGTTGACCGCCGATCGGGAGGAATATTCGCACAAGCTGTCTGCCTACCAGCAGGTGAAGACGCGTCTCGAGGAGCTGCAACGACGACAGGCCGAATGGGCAGAGAAGCTCGAACTCTTCGAGTTCCAGATCAAGGAGATCGATGAGCTCGATCCCCGGCAGGGGGAGGAGGGGGAGCTCGAACGGGAATTGCGCATTCTGGAAGGGGCCGAGCAACTGGCGGACGGTCTCTCCGAACTGCTTAAGACACTCTCCGAAGGGGAGGCTTCGATTATCGATCAGTTAGAGAGGCCCCAGTCACTGCTGAAGGATCTGACCGCCATTGATGATAAGCTCGATAATGCGCTGAAGCTGCTGAGCGATGCTCGTCTGGCCCTGCAGGAGGCGGCCCACTGCTCACAGCGGTATCTCGACGAGTTCGAGTTTGATGAGGAGCGTCTGGAGCAGGCACGCTCGCGTTACTCCAGCCTGATACATCTGGCCAAGAAATACGGCGGCAGCGTAGAAGCCCTGCTGGAGAAGAGGCTTGAACTGATGAAGGTGCTGGCCGAACAGCAGCAAACCGAGGAAGATCTGAGTAGTCTGGGGAAGGAGGTGGAATCTCTGCGGGCCGAGACGGCACGACTGGCCCTCAATTTGAGTGAAAGGAGGAAGAAGGCGGTGGCCGGTCTCCAGCAGCGGGTAGAGGAGGAATTGAGAGAACTGGCCATGCAGGAGTCGGCTTTTCAGGTTGCGGTTGAGGCCAGGGAAGATGAGGGGGGATGGCTGCAGGCCGACGATGGAGTGCGTTATGCGGCCGGCC
>JAUVWC010000267.1 GCA_030604325.1 Candidatus Zixiibacteriota bacterium
CACGAACTCCTGATCCTTCAGCGCCGCTATGGCGGCATGCAGGCCGGGATTGTTCAGGTTGATCTCGAGCCGGTAGGGAGCCAGCCGTTCGATGGTCCGCTGGTGGGCGACTCCGTAGCCGATCCGCATACCGGCCAGGCCGTATGCCTTGCTGAATGTGCGCAGAACCACCACGTTCGGGCGTCTAACGGCCAGGTCGATCAAACTCCTGTAACCGGGGTCGCTGACGTAGTGGTGATACGCCTCGTCGCAGACGATGAGGGCGCTGGCAGGAATCTGATCCAGAAAAGCCCTGATCCCCACATCCGGCAGCACGGCGCCGGTAGGGTTATTGGGATTGCACAGGTAGACCACTGCGGTGCGTGGTCCCAGGCGTGCTTGCATGGCCTCTATATCTAATCTGCCTTCAGCGTCTACCGGCACATTCACCACGTCTGCTCCATGCACCCGCCCGTATCGCTCGATGGTAGGGTAGGTGGGGAACGCCTGGAGCAGTTGTTTGCCGGGCCCCAGCACCGCATCGGCGCAGACCTTCAGCAACTCTGTTGAACCGCACCCCATCAGCAGGCAGTCCCGGTCCACACCATGCAGGGTGGCCAGCTCCTCCAGCAGTCTGCTTTCTGCATCCGGGTAGCGGTTAGCCAGGTCGATGGCCTGCTCGATAGCCTGCCGCTCTGCGACGCTGGGAGCGATCGGGTTCTCGTTCTGGTCCAGCAGGGTTTTGGCAGGATCTTCGTCCAGCACGACCGGCGGGGCTTCCCAGACCCACGCCGGCACCCTGGCCGGCGCAGGGCGGTTGAAGGCCCTCTCATCGGCCAGCGCGGAGGCTGGCAGTGCGGCCGCTGCGGCCGCCCCCGCGCCGAACAGGGTCATAAATCTCCGGCGCCCCGGCAGAGCCGGAACAACGCCGGCCAGATCTGTTACTGGGTTCGTATGCATAGGTTTACCTCGCTTTACTCACTTCTTCCGGTTCACCTTCTAGGCTCATCCTTAGTGCCCCGAATCAGAAATCCGTCGGAATTGGAACACCAATCATCTCGATCCGGGCTCGTCGACCTTGATCACCGGCTCGTCGTCCACCAGGTAGGCCCTGAACCAGTCGATGTACTCGTTCAATCGGCGCACCAGCAGCCACGGCTCGCCGGTACGGGAGAGCCCGTGGGAGGAGTCGGGGAAGAGGACCATCTTCACCGGTACGTCGTTCTTTTGCAGTGCCCGGTACCACTGTTCCCCCTCCTCCAGCGGGCAGCGGTAGTCGTTGATGCTGTGGATGATCAGCGTGGGTGTCTTAACCCGGTCGGCCCACACGATCGGACTCAGCATTACCGCCAGCTCATAGCTGCCCTCATCCTCACTGTCGAAAGGCCACGGCTTGCCGCCGAATTCCCTCTCCACCAGGCCGGAGGCGTCGGAAACACCATAGAAACTGATCCAGTTGCAGATGCTGCGGGCGGCGATGGCCGCCTTGAACCGGTCGTTGTGGGCAATAATCCAGTTGGTCATGAATCCGCCGTAGGAACCTCCGGTCACACCAAGGCTCGCTTCGTCCACGATGCCGCGTTCGATGACAAGATCGAGCGCCTGCATGTAGTCCTTGTAGTCGTCTATCCCCCACACCTCCATGATCATGTTGGAGAAGTGCCGGCCGTAGCCGCCGGAACCGCGGGGGTTTATGTAGAGTACGAACATCCCCTGGGCAGCCAGCATCTGGAATTCGGGGAACCAGGTCTCAGCGTAGCGGGAGTGCGGTCCGCCGTGGATGGAGAGCACCAGCGGGTACTTCTCTCCCTCCTCATAGTCGAGCGGATACATCAGCCAGCACTCGATCTCGGGACGCTGACCGCGCGGCGACTCATGTGTCATCATGTACTCCACGCCTCTGCGGCGAAGCTTCTTCAGCCAGTCTTCGTCGTGGCGGACGCCCATGAAGGAGAACCGCTCCACCCGGGATAGCTTCACTTCATCCATCCACTCGGCGTTCGCCTTACTGATCCGCAGTTCACCGCTGCCGTCTATGCTGGCCACATAAGCTTCCCATGGCATCTCGGCCGTATTCTTTACATAGGCCATCCTGGTCATGTTGCGGTCGAAGCTGACGTTTCCCAGCGAGTGCCGCCCGCTGGTGATGGTTTCGATCCCGCTCCCATCGACGTTTATCCTCATGACCTGCGTCTGCCCGCCGATCCCCGAGGTGGTCAGCAGGTAGCTGCTGTCGGGAGACCAGGTCAGCGAGCCGAAACCGTAAACCCAGTCTTCACCGATGTCGGCCACCTTCTCCCCGTCGACGGTGATTATCCGCAGCACCGAAGGCTTATCGCGATCCTCGGTAATGCTGTAGACGAGCCGGGAGCCGTCGGGAGAGACGGAGACACCACGGACGAACCCCTTTTCGGTAGCTATCTGCCGGCCTTCGCCGCCGTCGGCAGGCAGCAGGAAGATGCCGATATCGGGCATCTCCCTCTCACTGGGGTCCTCCGGCTCTTCTCTCTCTTCTTTCTGCCCCAGGTCCACCGTATAGATGATGTAGCGACCGTCGGGACTGTAACCCTGGAACGACTTGTTCCACGGATCGAAGGTTAGCTGCTGGGCATCCTCCCCCTCCTCCAGGCCGTCGGCCGGCATGAGGAAGAACTGGGTGTAGCGCTCCGGTCTCTCTTCCCCTTCTTCTCCGCCGCGCTGGCGCTGTTGCGTGGGGGGAATGAATTCCAGCCGGCCGTCCCGCTTGTAGGAGGAGTGGGCGATGACGTAAACGTCCCTGTTCCGCTCCTCCTCGGTCGTGCTGGCCAACTGGGTGCCCATGCGCCGGGCCAGCGCGGGTATGCCCTCGGGAAAAGAGCGACGGGGCCGGGTCCGCTCTCCTCTCTCACGCTGCTGCTCCGGAGGTACCTCCTCTTCCTCCTCCTCTTCCACGGAAACCTGGCGAGTGAAGAAGATCC
>JAUVWC010000291.1 GCA_030604325.1 Candidatus Zixiibacteriota bacterium
GAGCTTGATATGGCTCGGGCTGTAAAGTTCTTGGCGGTTCTGACAGCGTCCGGGAGGGGCTGGTTATTGGCAAGACAAGCGGTGATGGCTGCCGAGAAAGTGCAACCAGTGCCGTGGGTGGGTCTCTGACTTAGACGCGGGGCGCGAAACTCTGTCAGTGATACTCCATCGAACATCAGATCTACAGCATCCTCTTCGGCCGGGAGGTGCCCTCCCTTTACCAAGACTGCTTCCGGTCCCATAGCCTGTATCTTTTTCGCGGCAGCTGCCATTTTCTCTAGGGTTCCGATTGGATCAGAGCCTGCCAGGGCGGCGGCTTCGTCGAGATTAGGAGTCACTAGGGTCGCTCGGGGGAGTATGTGTTCGGTCAGGGCGGATATGGCGGATGAGTCCAGTAGAGGGGTACACGTACTGCTTGTCATGACCGGATCAACCACAAGTATGCGTGGTTTATAGTCGTCGAATCCTTTTGCCAGGGCGCGGACAATCTCGGTGTTGACCAGTATACCGGTTTTTACCGCGTCAGCCCCGATATCGGACATGACTTGCACATACTGTTCGACGACGAACTCCGGCGGAACCGGGTGGATGGCGCTGATTCCCATTGTGTTCTGGGCGGTCAGGGCAGTTATGACTGAGGTGCCGAACACTCCAAACTGATGGAAGGTCTTCAGGTCGGCCTGGATACCGGCCCCACCACCGGAGTCGGAGCCGGCGATCGTCATCGCCGATGCTATTCGTTTCTCTGGGCCGTCGGTGTCGGTCACATCGTACCCCAGGCTTAAAGGAAAGGTAGTGCTTCAGTAACCCACCGCCGTGGCGTCCGGCTGGCGGGGGTCGGCGGCGCCGAGGCGCTCGCCGGTGCGTGGATCGATCATGATGCAGTTGGTGCGCCCCTGGCTTCCCCTCAGGGTGATCTCGTGGCCCATCTGTTCCAGCAGGCGGATGGTATCGAGGGTGGTACCCCACTGCTCGATGCGGATGTTATCGGGAAGCCACTGGTGATGGAAGCGAGGTGCATCTACCGCCTGCTGGATGTTCATGCCGAAGTCGACCAGGTTGATGATCACCTGCAGCACGCTGTTGATGATGGTGCGCCCGCCCGGGCTACCCACGATGGCCACCAGCTCGCCGTCTTTGGCTAGGATGGAAGGGGTCATGCTGGAGAGCATCCGCTGCTCGGGACGGGCCAGGTTGGGTTCGGTGCCGATCTGGCCCCTGGCGTCGGTCAAGCCGGGTCCGGCGTTGAAGTCACCCATTTCGTTGTTGAGCAGAAATCCCGCTCCGGGGACTGTGATCTTGGAGCCGAACCAGGATTCAAGCGTGTAGGTGACTGAGACGGCGTTGCCCTCGGCGTCCACCACTGAGTAGTGGGTTGTTTCCGGGCGTTCATATCGTAGGTACACCTCAGATGGCAGGTATGCACCGGATGGCAACGGGTATCCGGCTGGCAGCTGGACGTCGGAGGGGCTGGAGGGGGTGGCCCGGTTGGCGTCGATCTCCTGGCGGAGTTCGGCCGCGTACTCTTTGCTCGTGAGTCGGGCCAGCGGTACTTCCACGAGGTCGGTGTCGGCCAGATAGCGGGCGCGGTCGCGGTAGGCGCGGCGCATGGCCTCGGTCAGGTGGTGGATGAAGGCTGCCGAATTATGGCCCATCTCCGCCAGGTTATACCCCTCGAGTGTGTTGAGCATCTCGATGAGAGCTACCCCCCCGCTGCTCGGCGGGGGCATGCTGATGATTTCGTAGTCCCGATAGGTGCCTCGCAGGGGTGTCCTCTCGACCGCCTGGTAGCGTGCCAGATCCTCCTCGGTGATCATGCCGTCCCCTCGGCGCATCTCCTCGGCGATGAGGCGCGCGGTCTCTCCCCTGTAGAAGCCGTCGTGGCCATCGCGCATGATCCGCTCCAGCGTGCGGGCCAGGTCGGGCTGGCGCAGGATTTCACCCTCTTCATACGGCTCACCATCCTTGGAGAACGCCCTTATGCTGGCGGGATAGGGCCTGAAACTGCGGCGCACAGCACCGGCGAGTTCCTCCGCCCGCCGGCGCGTGAGGGGAAAGCCGGTGCGTGCCAGCGTCACCGCCGGCTCGACGAGCCTGGCCCACGGCAGCCTTCCATAGGAGTCATGTGCCTTGACGAAGCCGGCCACGGTGCCCGGGACCCCCACGGCCAGATGGGAATTGTGGTGCCTGTTGCGGGAGTACTCCCCGTTTTCGTCCAGGAACATCCTGGCGTGCGCCGCCAGGGGTGCCTTCTCCCTGAAATCGAAGGCGGTCGCCCGGCCGTCGGCGAAACGGATCACCATGAATCCACCCCCGCCGATATTGCCGGCCCCGGGGAAGGTGACCGCCAGCGCCAGGCCGGTGGCCACAGCGGCGTCCACCGCGTTGCCGCCGGCCCTGAGGATGGCGCAGCCAACACCGCTGGCCAATGCCTCCGCAGAAACAACCATCCCGTGGGCGGCGCGGACAGAGGGTGGTGAACTGACGACCGTCCCGGGCGTCGAGATGTAGGTACCGCTTCTTTCCGCCGGTGCGACGCATGATGTCGGCAGCACCGCTACTGCCGCCGCAACTGTGACAGTAGTGAGAA
>JAUVWC010000073.1 GCA_030604325.1 Candidatus Zixiibacteriota bacterium
GAGTCGGAGTCATTGCCCGCATCCTGAGCAGGGTGCTCCCTTCGCGACGCATTCCAGAAGTCGAGGAGCTTACTGAATTCCAATGCATGCAGCGATTTCCCCTCCTCAGCCAGTGTGTCCTCCATGCGCCGGAATCGAGTCTCGAAGCGACGGGAAGCCTCGCGAAGCGCCGCTTCAGGATCCACATCGAAAGCAAGTACAACACTGACCATGGCCAGCACCACGTCCCCGAATTCGCGCTCGATTTCAGGGATGGCACCATCTTTTTCCTCTTCAGCCCGGGCAACGGCTGCTTCGAGTTCCTTCCACTCCTCCCTCACCTTGGCGAGAGCCTCCTGCCGTGATCTCCATTTGAATCCGATCCGCTCGGCTCTGGAAAGCAGATGGGCTGTTCTCAAGAGAGCGGGGAGGGATCCGGGGATACCTTCAACAGTGGAATGCTTCCCCTCTTCATGTTTTAGGCGCTCCCAATTCCGAAGTACCTCACACGAGCCGGAAACCACGGTGGTGGCGAACACGTGTGGGTGTCTGTGTATCAACTTTTCGTTGATGGCGGAGGCGATCGCGTCCAGATCGAAATCATCCCTCTCTGTTCCCAACTGGGCATGGAAGACAATCTGAAGCAGCAGGTCACCAAGTTCCTCAACCAGCTTCTCGGAGTCGATCTCTCCAGCTCTGTCAAGAACGTCCAATACTTCGTAGGTCTCTTCCAGTAGATTCGAGCGGAGGCTCCTGTGATCCTGCTCCCTGTCCCACGGGCAGCCTTCGGGACCTCGCAGGGCGGCCATGATTGCTACGAGGCGGCGCAGGGGATCATTGGGCAGTGAATCGGGATTTATCGTCATACGGGTATCGACGGTCACGGGGTTGACAGATGCGGCATGTCTGGTAATTAATCACTGATTATGGCACGCGTCCAGAGGATGGCACTTTTATGAACGACGCATATATCGCGGCACTCTGTATAGGGGCTGTAGTTATCATCGTTGCGTTATCTGAAGTAGTGGGGCGTCTATTGCGCGTACCCGGCCGGATCACCCGCCTCGCGGTTCATGTGGCCTCAGGCGTTCTAGTGGCCGTTGCACCCCTGGCCTTTCAGTATCGGTGGTGGCCCGCCGGCATAGCCCTGTTTTTTATCACTATTCTCCTCGTCGCCCGGTACCGCAACTGGCTGCCTTCAATTCATGCCGTCCGCCCCTCCAGCTACGGCACCGTCTGGTTTGCTCTGGCGGTGGTGCTGCTCTACCTGTCTGCCTGGCCAAAACCGGTTCTGATTACTATTCCGCTGCTCGTGATGGCTTTCGCCGATACGGCAGGCGTAATCGTGGGAGAGGCCAGGCGAGGGGCGATCCCGCTGCCGGAGGGGTTCGCTGGAAAGAGCTGGGATGGCTCGATGGCGGTCTTTGCCGTGACCGGTTTGACCGTGAGTCTTGGGTGGGAGGCATTTGGGTTGGGAGGAACCGGCCATGCTCTTCTGGTCGGACTTGCCTGCGCTCCGGTAGCAGCTGTTGTTGAGGCCCTATCCCCTCGCGGCACCGATAACGTGACCCTGCCGCTTTCGATGGCGGTAACCCTGGTTCTGCTCAGTGAGGTAATTAGCCAGCCTCAGGCGATGTTGCTCGCCGAGGTGGTAGCACTTGTATTGGTGATCGGAGCGGTGCGATGGAGAGCGCTGCGCCCCGACGGCGCGGCCGGAGTTTTCCTGATGGCGACGTGGCTTCTTGGGGGGGGTGGGTGGCCCTGGACAATGCCGCTTATTGTGTTCTTCATTCTCTCCAGCATTCTCTCCCGGGCAAGCGACAGCCTGCGTCCGGCAGGGGGGGAGGTAATCGCGAAAGGTTCGGTGCGCGATCTAACTCAGGTCGCCGCCAACGGAGGGATCGCGCTGGCGATTTTTTTCGCCGCATCACTCGGCTTTCCCCTTAAACTGGCCTGGCCGGCCTTCTTGGGGGCGGTGGCCACGGCAGCCTCCGACACATGGGCGACCGAGATCGGAATGGGGCTTCGACGGCAGGCACGACTCATAACGACGGGTCGCCGTGTTCCTGCAGGTACCTCGGGCGGAGTTACTCTCGTGGGATCGGGTGGTGGGGTTGCAGGCGCGCTTCTGATAGGTATAATTGGATGGATTCTTGCACCGGCAGGCGTGAACGAGGTCATTCACAGCGCACTTGCCGCCTTAGTAGGCGGCCTCGGCGGCTGCCTCGCCGACAGTTGCCTCGGGGCTACGGTCCAGATCCAGTTCCGCTGTTGCAGCTGCGGAACCGTCACCGAACGGCGCCGGCACTGCGACGGGGCTGAGGTGGAGCGAATCAGAGGCTGGCGGGCAATGGACAATGATGTAGTAAATGCGGTTTCGGGATTGGTGGGTGCTGCTGTAGCATTATTGACGTTTGCCGTGGTAAGTTTATGATAGGTCGGGAAGGAGGAGCGGGAAAAAGTAGATGGGACCCTTGAATCTTGACACCTCATCACCCCGCTCGTAGTTTCAATTTTTCCGATGTCTTAGGAGGTTTAGGGCGATTAGCTCAGTTTGGTTAGAGCGCTTGCTTGACATGCAAGAGGTCACTGGTTCAAGTCCAGTATCGCCCACCATATCTCTGCTCATGACTCCGGGCAAGCGGCCTTCTGTAGCACTGCTGGATTCACAGATAAATAGTTCCCATCTGGAGTCCGTTCTGTGGACCGTGAGTCCGGCTGTTGTCGGCGAGCAAACATCGGATGGGAATTAAATAGAGAAAGTGCGGACGGTACCCGATGCCACAGACAGATCGAGCGGAAGAACAGATAGTCCTTAAGCTGCCCGATGGCAGTACCCTGGAGGTCCCGCGGGGGACGACCTGCGGGGAGGTGGCCTCGTCTGTCGATTCCGGTCTGGCCCGGCAGGGGCTGGCGGCCGAGCTCAACGGATGGCTTCTCGATCTGAGGACGCCCCTGGAGGAGAGCGGCGACTTCCGTATTTTTACTTTTGAGGACGAGGCAGGCAGAGAGGCCTTCTGGCACTCAACCGCCCACCTGACGGCTCATGCCGTCAAGCGGCTCTACCCGGATGCCAAGCTGGCCGTCGGTCCTGCTGTGGAGGAGGGATACTATTACGACATAGATTTCGGCGAGCCTATCTCCAGCGATGATTTCGAGAAAATCGAGGAGGAGATGGCAAGGATCGTTGAAGAGGATCTGGAGATCCGGCGGCACACCATGGAGGTGGAAGAGGCGAAAGCATTCTTCACCGAGCGCGGTGAGATCTATAAAGTCCGTATTCTGGAAGACCTGCACGCCGACGAAGAGGTCGGCCTCGAGGAAGGTGACAATGTCACTCTCTACAGCCAGGGGCAGTGGACCGACCTGTGCAGGGGACCGCATGTGCCCTCCACCGGTTACCTCAAAGCCTTCAGGCTGACCCAACTGGCGGGGGCATACTGGCGCGGAGATCAGCGGAACGAGCAGCTCCAGCGGATCTACGGTGTAAGTTTCCCCACGACTTCGCAGCTCGAAGAGCACCTGGAGAGGATTGAGGAGGCGAAGAGGAGGGATCATCGAAGGCTCGGCAAGGAGATGGACCTCTTCTCCTTTCAGGAGGAGGGTCCCGGTTACCCATTCTGGCATCCGAACGGACTGGTTCTCTTCAGGGGTGTTATCGACTACATAAGGCGAAAACTGGCGGAGAGAGACTACACGGAGATATTTACGCCGTTGATACTGAGTGCGGATTTATGGCGGCGGAGCGGGCATTGGGACCACTACCGTGATAACATGTACTTCATCCAGGTTGACGAGGAGGAATATGCGGTCAAGCCGATGAACTGCCCCGGAGCGTGTCTGGTGTATCGTTCCGGGCTACGCTCCTACCGGGATCTTCCGCTGCGGCTGGCCGAGATGGGTATCTGCCACCGCCACGAAATATCAGGTGTGCTGCACGGATTGACCCGAGTAAGGGCCTTTACAATGGACGATGCCCATATCTACTGTACACCCGAGCAGGTTCGTAACGAGGTGGCCGATACGGTGGAGATGGCGCGGGAAGTATACGCCGACTTCGGTTTCGATGACTACAGGGTGGAACTGTCGACACGGCCTGAACAACACATCGGGACGGTGGAGATGTGGGACAGGGCAGAGGAGGACCTGCAGGCGGCCTTGAAGGGTTCGGACATCGAGTACACAATTAATGAGGGTGAGGGAGCATTCTACGGTCCGAAGATAGACTTCCACATTAGGGACAGTCTGGCACGCTCCTGGCAGCTGGCCACGGTGCAGGTCGATTACTCGATGCCGGAACTGTTCGATCTTGAGTATGTTGGTGCCGATGGAGGGCGCCACCGGCCGGTAATGATCCATCGGGCCATCCTGGGATCGGTAGAGCGCTTCATCGCCATTCTGATCGAGCATTACGCCGGTGACTTTCCATTGTGGATCGCCCCGCAGCAGATAGTGGTGATCCCGGTAGGTGAATCATTCCGCTCCTACGGCCGGGAGGTGGCTTCCCGTCTGGAGGAGGAAGGTCTGAGAGTAAAAGTAGATGAGCGGGACGAGAAGGTAGGGTATAAAATCCGTGGTGGGGAGACGGGGCGTGTCCCGTATATGCTGGTTGTAGGGAAGAAGGAGGCCGAGGCGGGGACGGTCAGCATACGACGTCGCAAGGAAGGTGATCTGGGGGAGATGACCCTTGATGACTTTCTGGCTTTAATCCAAAAGGAGGGAAGCAACAGCTAGTGGCTAAAGACCGAGGCCCTCGCGTCAACTACCAGATCAAGATCTCACCCGTGCGCATCATCGATGAAGAGGGTGAGCAGCTCGGGATCATGGAGATTGACGAAGCTCGCTCTGCTGCCGAGGAGCGGGGGCTGGACCTTGTGGAGGTGGCTCCTAATGCACGACCTCCGGTCTGCAAGATCATGGACTACGGCCGTTACAAGTACGAGCAGTCTAAAAAGGATAAGCTGGCCAAGAAGAAGCAGCATCAGGTTACGGTCAAGGAGATGAAGTTCAGGCCGAAGATCGATGATCACGATTATGAATACAAAGTTGAGCATGTCAGAGAGTTCCTGGAGAAGGGGGACAAAGTCAAACTAACCGTCATGTTCCGGGGCCGTGAGATGATGTATAAGGAGTTCGGCGAGGCAATTCTGGATAGGGTGTGGAAGGACGTCGAGGACATCTCTGAAGTGGAACAAGTTCCGAAGACCGATGGGAGGAACATGACGATGGTGCTCACACCCACCCGCGATGCCCAGAAGAGCCCGTCGAAGGAGAATTCGGAATAGTCGGCCTGTGCCCACCCCGATTAGAAGGCGAGTGACCTATAGATGCCGAAGATGAAGACTAACCGTGCCGCCATGAAGCGTTTCAAGAAGACGGGTACGGGCAAGATCCGCCGACGCAAGGCTTACAAGAGTCATCTCTTGACCGGCAAACGTCCCAAGAGAAAACGCAGTCTGCGCAAGGACGCCGCTGTTTCCAAAGCCGACCGGAAGAAGATCAGACGGTTGCTGGGCTGAGGTTGCGGTGCAGAGTAATCGCTTATATCACGTTGGAGTTCAGTAGGAGTACGTTAAATGTCCCGTGTCAGTAAGAGTCCGGCCAGTCGCCGACGCCGTAAAGATATCCTGAAACAGGCCAAAGGGTATGTCGGCGGCCGCCGCAAGCTATACCGGACCGCACGTGAGTCTGTGGAGCGCGGTCTCCAGTATGCTTATCGGGACCGCAGGCGAAAGAAGCGGGACTTCCGCCGCCTCTGGATCGTTCGCATCAACGCGGCCGCTCGCAAACACGGAATGAGTTACAGCCAGTTCATGCATTCACTTGACACCAAAGGGATCCAGCTGAACAGGAAGGTTCTGGCGGATATTGCAGTTCGCGACGACGAGGCATTTGCTGAGCTGATCAAGACTGCACGGGCAGGAGGCGAGTAGCTGCCCCGGGTGCCCCAGGACCGATTCTTGCGAACTGCACCGGCCGGTACCCGTAGGTGCCGGCCGTTTGTCAAATAGGGACCAAAACGAGCCGTGACTTCATTTGATTACGACGCATTGGCAGCCGAGGCACGGGCTTCCTTGGAGAAGGCGGCCGACAGCCGGGGTCTGGAAGAGGCCCGGGTCGAGTGGATCGGTCGTAAGGGGCGCATCACGACCCTTCTCAGGCAGATCCCCGAGCTGCCGGCTGAAGATCGTCCCGAGGCCGGACGCCGGCTGAACGCCATCAAGAACGAACTGTTCGGACTTTACGAACGGCGTGAGACCGAACTCTCTGTTTCGGTTCTGCGCGCTGAGAAGCTGGATATCACCCATCCCGGACGCACCCCATTTGTGGGCAGATTGCATCCCATCACCAAAGCTCTCCGGGAGATCGAAGCGGTGTTCCGGGAAATGGGTTTCGACGTGGTCGAAGGACCCGAAGTCGAGACCGACTACTACAACTTCGAGGCCCTCAACATGCCCGAGCACCATCCGGCAAGGGGTATGTGGGATACATTCTATACCAAGGTGCCGCCGGGACTCGTGCTGCGCACCCATACCAGTCCGGTTCAGATCCGCGTCATGGAATCTTCCGGACCTCCTGTCAGGATAATCGTTCCGGGACGCTGCTACCGCACCGATACCCCCGATGTCTCCCATCATCCTGTCTTCTACCAGGTGGAAGGACTCTACGTCGACGAAGGGGTGAGCATGGCGAACCTGCGCGGTGTCCTCGACAATTATGCCCATCGCCTCTTCGGGGCGGATGTGCCCACTCGTTTCCGCCCTTCATACTTCCC
>JAUVWC010000063.1 GCA_030604325.1 Candidatus Zixiibacteriota bacterium
CGCCTGCTGAGGATCATGGCCAGCGTGAGGCGGTAGCGCAGATTCCCCGGATCGAGGCGGAGGGCCTTGAGAACCCTCTCCTGTGCGAACTGCCGCCCCCCGGGGCTACCCGCATCCATCAGAGCCAGGCCATCCAGGTGCCAGGCCTCGGCGTTGTTCAGGTAGGTTGTCTTCAGGAGCGGATTGAGGAGGGCGTGGGCCTCCATGACACTGCCCTCGGCCAGCAGGGAGCGAGCTGTTTCCAGGGGTCCTGTGAAGATCGCCACCGCCTCCTCGGGACTCAGCCAGCCGTGGGCGGGAAGCACAGAATCCGCCCGGCTCGCCTCTGCCTTCATTTGAGCATAGGCCTCGGGGGAAAGGCGGCTGGCCGGGTCGTAGCGGGCACTGATGGGTGGCCTTCCCCGGAAGGGATCGTTGACCCCGGTCGGAGTCTGGACGATGGTCTCCCCCGAAACGTCTCCGACAAAGCCCTCCAGAGGATTCCCTTCCGTCTCCCCGGACGCCGGGACGGACAGCCCTAATTGGGCCGGGGTGAGCGGCTCAAACGCACCGGCGATTACTTCCCTCACGTAGGGGTCCCCGGTGTCGGCGGAACGGAGGAGGGCGGCGAAGGCCTCCAAATAAGCATCGGCCTCGATCCGTAGCCGCCAGGCGGCGGCCGCCCGCAGGTAGCGGTCGTTGCTCGGGTTGTGAAGGATCGAGTCGAGCTCGGCGACCTGTGCCACGGTCAGCGCGCGGGGCGGCCGCGGCCAGGGGAAATTGCTCACCGGCTTCAGGTAGTGTTCGAGCCGGCTGTTCCGGCGGAACGTGGCCGCAAAGACGAGCCTGTCAAGCAGGGGATGGTCGCGACCGGCCAGCACCACCTCCGGGGCCGGCTTGTAGATCCAGCCGACGTAGTTATCGTCCGTCTCTTTCTCTGTCGGATTCCCGTAGAGGAGATAGGCGATCAGGCGATCGTCGGCGACGACACCGCCGAGGGGAGGAATAAATTGCTCGACGCCTTCGGCAAACCGGGCCTCGAAGCGGTCCCAATATTCATTGTAGGGGGTGCCCGGAGTGGGATCACGCTGGGACCAGAAGCTCTTGAGAAATGCCTGCAGGGAATCGGGGCCCTGCCGGGAGGCCCGCTGGAAAGCTTTCAGCTCCTCCCGGGGGGCGATGGTGGCGAAAGCCAGCTGCAACTGGAGACGTTCACGCGAATCTATGGCCGCCCCATGGTGAGCGCAGGCCGGCAGGAACAGGAAACAGAAGAGCGCTCCGACGGCAGCCAGCCGGTACAGTCGCATGCCATCCCTCCTTCGCCCCTTCGAGCACCTTCACCCCTCTCTGCGTCTCTCAATATGTATCTCTGTATATCATGATATCATAGCGTATCCGGGATGCGGACTACAGCTATTCAGTGATTAAAGTCTAGTGTCCTGAGTCTTCCAGGTGCGGCCGCATATCTGTATTGCGGACAAGAACATATGAAGACAGGATGGTAGGGCTCAACCGCATGATAGTTCATCGCAGCTTCTGAAGTTATCAGGAGTTCCCTCCGCCACTTCTGAAGCCTTCAGGGAGGTTACCCGCATGGTCCGTGCCGCCGTAATGACACAACCCCTCCAGCCGCTGGAGGTTCGCGAATATCCCGATCCCGAGCCGGCAGCGGGTGAAGTCGTGCTGGAAACACTGTGCAGCGAGGTGTGCGGCACCGACGTGCATCTCTACCACGGCCGCCTGGCCGGTGTCCCCTACCCCATCATCCCGGGCCACGTATCGGTGGGCAGGGTGATGGAAACGGCGGGAGAGGTGCTCGACGTGGACGGCCGGCCGGTGGAACGCGACCAGATCGTCACCTTCCTCGACGTGCACGAGACATGCGGGCACTGCTGGTACTGCCTGGTGGCCCAGGAGACCACGAAGTGCCCCCACCGCAAGGTATACGGGATAACCTACCCGGCCGACGAAGGGTTACTGGGCGGCTGGTCGGAGCAGATACTGCTCAAGGCAGGGGTGAAGATCGTTCCACTGCCCGAGGGAGTAGAGGTGGTCGACTACATCGGAGGCGGCTGCGGGCTCTCCACCGGTTTCCACGCGGTGGAGCGCGCGGATATCCGCCTCGGTGACACGGTGGTGGTTCAGGGAAGCGGCCCGGTAGGGCTCTCGGCGACCGCCTTCGCCCGGCTCTCGGGGGCGGACCAGGTGATCGTGGTCGGTGCGCCCGAAAACCGGCTCGCCCTGGCCGAAGCCTTTGAGGCTGATCACACGCTGGATATCAACCGCGTCTCACCGGATGAGCGGCTGGAGTTCGTGCTGGGGGTTACCGCCGGGCGCGGGGCCGATGTGGTTATCGAGGTCAGTGGAAATCCCCAGGCCGTGGTCGAGGGACCGGATCTGGCCCGTGACGGGGGCACCTATGTCATCGCGGGCCAGTACACCGACGCGGGCAGCATAACCATCAACCCGCACCTGCAGATCAACAAGAAGCATCTGAATATTCGCGGCTGCTGGGGCACGGCGTTCACCCATGTCTACCGGGGGCTGCGTCTGATGGCCCGCTACCGGGACCGTTTCCGCTGGCGGGACCTAGTGAGCCACACCTTCCTGCTCGAAGAAGCCGACGAGGCTCTGGCCTCGGTGGAGAAACTGGAAGCAACCAAAGCCCTGGTCGTTCCAGGCACCTGGAGACTTTAAGGATATTAATGGCGGCCTAACCGGAAGTCTCCCGCCACCAGGCGACGGTCTTCTCGACCCCCTCGCGAAAGCTCACCCGGGGAGACCATGAGAGCCGGCTCATGGTACGTTCGTTGACGAGTTTCCGCACATTCCCCAGTGACCGCACGGCATAGAAAGTAAGCATGGGACGACGTCTGGTGATGAGCCCCCACAACTCGGTCACCGCAGCGGCACTCAGCGCTAATGCTTTAGGCAGCCGTGTAATGCGCGGGTCCAGGCCGAACGCTTCAAAGGCAATCTGCGTCGCTTCCAGCATGGTGGGGGAGGCGGGATCGGTAACGAGAAACCGCTCCCCCGGCGCCACATCCCCTTCGAGAATGGCCACCAGCGCATCCGCGACATCGTCGACGTAGGTGAGGTTCGACGGCGAGCTTCCATCTCCGATGACGAAAAACCGGCCGGTGCTGACCTGCTCGAGGATCCTGGGGAGCAGGTGGGGATCACCGGGACCGTATACGTTGGCCACCCTGACCAGCTGAGCATTTAGTCCCTTCTCCACCGCTTCATCGACTACTTCTTCGGCAGCCGCCTTTGAGTCGCAGTAGGGATGCCCTCCCCGCCTGGCCGGCGCAGCCTCATCATAGGTGCCCGGGCCGTGGTGTGCCGCTATCGAACTGACGTGCACGAACTTCTCCACCACCCCGGAGGCCGCCTCCACTATGTGGCGGGTTCCCTCTACGTTCACCCGCCAGAAATCAGCCCGGCGTCCCCAATCGTCCGCCTTGGCGGCGCAGTGCACGACGGCCTCGCACTGGGCCACCGCTTCCTGCCAGGGGCCGGGAGTAGCCAGATCTCCCTCCACCGGCAGCGCACCCAGCCTGTGCACAGCCGCAACCGCTTGGGGCGAGCGTGCCAGGACCCTCAGCTCGTGCTCTTTCTCCCGCAGGAAGGAAACCAGGCGGCTTCCAATGACCCCGGGCCCTCCGGTACTAAAGACTCTCATTGTATGGCCTCTCCAAGATTCGAGACCGTAAACCTAGGAGCGGCCAACGATGTGGTCAAAGCCTTTCGTCGGCTCGCAGCAGGGCATCAAGAAACCTGTTGCACTCCGGGAAACAACATGCGTAGCGTAGGCATCTCGGAATCATCACTGCCGCGCTGTGAAGGGGCTTCCATGGAAACCGGTTCCGTCGTTACTAACACACGATCGAATACGTTTAATGCAGCGACGGCTTTCCTCATCTCCCTAGCACTAAGCACCATCTACCTGCTCTTCCGGAACTGGTTGGCAGGAGAATGGATCCGCCTCGAGCCAGGATGGACCAGTATCGGGCGGGCCTGGGTCCTTCACCTGGGCGCATTCGTTATACTCGGAGGCGTTCCGTTCCTGTTGAGAACGAAGGGTGGCTTTACAGCCCGTCTGCGCCCACGGCTGGATGGTAGAGACACCATGGCAACCGGAACCGGTTCCTGTACCGGGGAGAGGTTCCGGGCAGTACTGGCTGCCTTTCCTCTCTGGTTCAAGATAGCGGCTCCGCTGGTGGCCATGGGCATTGCTATCTGGAGCAGCGCCGACCCCGGTCTGAGATCTACCTACCCCATCCCCGAGGCCACTCCGTGGAATGTCGTCCGCTACCTTGCCTTTATGCCCTCCTATTTGGTCTATTATGTTGCCTTTGAATTCCACTACCGAGGATTCCTCCTGCCGACCCTCCGGGAATCGATGAATCCCTGGGCGGCCCTTCTCCTCCAGTCGATCCCCTCTACATTGATCCATATAGGCCTGTGCCGCACCGAGCTCCTGGGCAGTCTTCCCGGGCAGCTGGCCTTTGGTTGGATTGCGCTGCGGGGAGGCAGCTTCTGGCCGACAGTGCTGCTGCACGCTATCACCGGAATCACTTTGGATATCTCCATACTGTTGAACGGAGGTGTACTTTAATAGAGGTCACCTTAACAATTGAGAAGGGACTCCTTGCCCATGCAGCCGGAAATCCTGTTCACCAGAGAAGAGATCGAAAGGGAAGTCGCCAGGCTGGCCGGTGAAATCAGCAGGGACTATCGGGGCAAATGTCCTCTGCTTGTCGGCATTCTCAAAGGATCCTTCGTGTTCATGGCAGACCTCATTCGCCTTCTTGACATACCGGTGGAGGTGGATTTTGTCATTCTGTCCAGTTACGGCTCGGGCACGGAGAGTTCGGGTGAAGTCAAGGTCATCCACGGGCTGGAGCAGTCGATAGAGGGCAAAGACGTGCTGATCGTAGAGGATATTATCGACTCGGGAATCACCCTCAGCCATTTCCTGGACGACTTGCGCCGGAGAGACCCCGCCTCGTTGCGGCTGTGTGTGCTGGTGGATAAGAGGGCACGCCGCGAAAAGGATGTCCCCATGGATTATATAGGAGTTCAGGTGGAGGATGAATTCGTGGTCGGATACGGCATCGACTGCAACGAACAGTTCAGATACCTGCCCGATCTCTGCCATGTGAAAGAATAGCGAAACGTGAAGGAACTGATATCGGTAGCCAGAGGGGAGAGTCCCGCCGACCTCGTGCTGGCCAATGCCAGGATAGTCAACACCCTGAGCGGTGAGGTCGAGGAGGGGAACGTCGCCGTCTGCGGCGAGAGGATAGCCGGCGTCGGCGATTACCAGCGGGCGGGGGAGGTGATCGATCTGGCGGGCAAATATGTCTCGCCGGGCCTGATCAACGGTCACATTCACCCCGAAAGCTCTATGCTCCACATTTCCCGCTATGCCGAGGCGGTGGTCCCTCGTGGCGTGTCCGGGATAGTGACCGACCTTCACGAGATCGCCAACGTGAAGGGGCTCGCCGGGGCGAAGTATGTGATAGACTGTGCCCGCCGGCTGCCGCTCGACCTCTATTTCATGGTGCCCTCCTGCGTGCCGGCGACCCACCTGGAGACGGCAGGGGCCCGGGTGACGGCAGAAGATGTCGACACCGCCCTTTCTTGGGAGGATTCCATCGGGCTGGGGGAGATGATGAATTTCCCCGGCGTGCTCTCCGCCGACAAGGATGTCCTGGCCAAGATCGCCGCGACAGCGGGCAGGGTCGTCGACGGGCATGCCCCGGGGCTCAGCGGCGGTGACCTCAACGCCTACATCGCCTGCGGCATCGATTCCGACCACGAGTCGACCTCCTTCGAGGAGGCGCGGGAGAAACTGCGTCGGGGCATGTACGTGATGATCCGTGAGGGCTCCTCGGAGAAGAACCTGGAGGAGCTCCTTCCCCTGGTTACCGATAAGACTTACGGGAGATGCCTGTTCGTCGTCGACGACCGGAACTGTGCCGATCTGCTGCGCGACGGTGAAATCGATGCCGTGGTACGCAGGGCGATCATGCTGGGGCTGGAGCCGGTGCGCGCCATCCAGCTGGCGACAATCAATACTGCCGGCCGCTTCAGGCTCGAGGGTGTCGGTGCGGTGGCGCCGGGCCGTTTCGCCAATCTCGTGGTGACGCAGAAGCTGGACCGCTTTGAGGCGGAGATGGTGTTCTACCGCGGGAGACTGGTGGCCAGGGAGGGGGCGCCACTGTTTCAGCCACCGCCCGACGAGGGGGGCAACCACGAGGCGATGACCCACACCATGAACGTGAGGCCGTTCGATGTGGAGGCGCTCCAGATACCGGCCGAAGAGTGGTCCTATCCCGTCATCGAGATCGTACCGGACCAGATCGTCACCAGGAGGATCGAGGAGGAGGCGAAGGTCGAGGACGGGCTCGTCGTGGCCGATACCGAGCGGGACCTGCTGAAGCTGGTGGTGGTGGAAAGGCATAAGGCCACAGGGAACATCGGCCGGGGGCTGGTGAAAGGTGCGGGACTGAAACTGGGTGCGCTGGCCTCATCCATCGCCCACGACTGCCACAACATCATCGCCGTGGGCACAAACGACGGCGATCTACTCGCCGCCGTCAAGGAGGTCGAGAGGCTGGAAGGCGGATTGGTCGCCACTGCCGACGGGAAGGTTCTGGACTCCCTCCCCCTGCCCATCGCCGGCCTGCTGTCGAACGAACCCCTGGCAGTTGTCGCCGGCAAGCTGGAGAGCCTCGAGAAAATCGCTGGAGAACTGGGTACGGGACTGTCCGCTCCCTTCGATACCCTCTCCTTCCTCGCCCTGCCGGTGATCCCTGAGCTGAGGCTCACCGACATGGTGCTGGTTGATGTGCTGGAATTTAAGCTGCTCTGATGATAGATGTCTCCGTGGTTAAAGCCGGAGAGAGATACTTCCGTGGTTAAGGCCGTAGAATGGATCGAGGGAAAGGTTCGCCTGCTCGACCAGACCAGACTGCCCCGTGAGGAGGTATATCTGGAGCTTTCCGGCTATCAGGAAATCGCACAAGCGATCATGGAGATGAGGGTGCGGGGGGCGCCGGCCATCGGCATCGCCGCCGCCTACGGACTGGCGCTCGGGGCTCAGGGTATCGAGGCTGACTCAAAAGAGGTACTCATCGCCGGGCTTCACCCTGTCTCCGAGGCACTGGCTGCCACCCGACCGACAGCCGTCAATCTCTTCTGGGCGCTCGAACGGATGAACACCGTCGCCCAAGCCGGCGAAAGCGTGGCCGGGATAAAGGCCGCTCTCATCACCGAGGCCCAGGCGCTGGAGGCCGAGACCGAAG
>JAUVWC010000263.1 GCA_030604325.1 Candidatus Zixiibacteriota bacterium
ACTCTTTTCCCTCTCTTCCCTCTCTTCCTCTCCCTCCCCCTCTCCCTCCCCTTCCCCTTCCCCTTCCCCTTCCCCAACCTGAATCTCCAGTCCCGCCCGGCGTAACCACTGCTCGGCAAATCCCATGACGGCGGCCTCGTCTCCGGTCACGCTGGGGATGCGCACCAGTTCCTGCACCAGCGAGACCAATCCCTCGGGTGTGTCGAATTCAGGAGGCGGTATCCGGGTCGGACTGTCGGGAGTATTTCCTGTCGATAGCATTTGAATAGATCCGATTACTGGGTGAACCGATCAGATCCGGTCAGCCGATTCTGGTACTGATACAGGCTGATACCGGAGGTTGTCCTGACCGAGGTTAATTAACAGTTGCCGCCAATACTACCAATTTCATCGCCCTCAGGCCGGACGGTTCGGCTATTATATGACCTGCCGTCCGTCTACGCTACACTCACGCGGGTGTAAACGGGTGATAATGGGATCAGAGCGAGGCAAGCACTAATGACGGGTACGATCACAATTCCCATATGGCTGACCATACTGGTAGCTGCGCTGGCGGCCCTGGCCCTGCTCGATCGTCTTCTCCTGCCGAGTGTGCGCTGGTATGTGCGGCGGCGCATGAGCAAGGTGGTCGAGGAACTCAATGTACGCCTCCGTCTCAAGATCCAGCCCTTCAAGCTGACCAAGCGGCGGGTTCTGATCGACCGGCTCGTCTACGATCCCGAGGTCTTGCAGGCTGTCGATGAGCAGGCCCGTGAGGTGGGCAAGCCGCGTGAGGTCATCATGGCCAAGGTGACGCGCTACGCCCGTGAGATCGTACCCGCCTTCAATGCCTATTTCTACTTCCGGATGGGCTGTTGGCTGGCACGGAAGACCGCCCAGCTACTCTATCGGGTACGGATCGGCTACACTGACGATGCCGGGTTGTCCAACGTGACCGAGGATTCAGGCGTCGTCTTCCTGATAAACCACCGCAGCAACATGGACTACATCCTCGTCTCATATCTTGCCGCCTCACGCACCGCCCTGAGCTATGCAGCTGGCGAATGGGCGCGCATCTGGCCTCTGCAAACCCTGATAAAAGCTATGGGAGCATATTTCGTCCGGCGCGACTCGCGTGACCCTATCTACCGGCGTGTGCTCGAACGCTATGTCCATATGGCCACCGAGGCCGGGGTGGTACAGGCGGTCTTCCCCGAGGGCGGCTTGAGCCGCGACGGCCTGCTACGTCACCCGAAGCTGGGGCTGTTGGGCTACATGGTAAAGTCGTTCGACCCTGCGGGAGCGCGTGACCTGGTGTTCATCCCCGTCGGCATCAACTACGACCGGGTACTCGAGGACCGCACCCTCATCCTCACGATGCAGCCCCAGGTAGAGCCCAAGAGTGGATGGTCTGCCTTTGTTACCACCCTCAAGTTCATCATACACAACGCGGGCCTGATGCTGCGCCGGCGCTGGCACCGACTGGGTTATGCCTGTGTCAACTTCGGTACGCCGGTGTCGATGAAGGAGTACATGGCCAGGCGCGGTCTCGATTTCCGCAGACTGTCCAGAGATGAGTTGTTTGCCGAGGTCGAGGCTCTGGGTCACGGCCTGATGGAGGAGGTCGGCAACGTCATACCGGTAACTCCCGTCTCTCTAGTCGCTACCGTATTTCTGAGACGTAATAACGAGCGGCTCAGCGAGCTGGAACTCAAAGCCGAGGCCCATCGCTTAATGCGCGAGCTGGAAACGGCCGGTGCCCACATATACATACCTCGGGCCAGCCAGGACTATGCCATCACCGTAGGCCTGCGTATGCTGACACTGCGCCATCTGGTGGATGAGACCGACGGCCTCTTTATGGCCCGCAGCGAAGAGATACAACTGCTGCGGTATTACGCCAACAGCATCGCCCATATTCTCCATACCGATCCCGCTGAAGCCGCATGACGGAAGCGAACGGCAAAAGATCGTCCGGCAGTGGCGAGCGCGTGGTGCTGCTGCACGGGCTCGGGCGCACCCGGCGCAGCATGCGACGCCTCAGGATTGCCCTGAGAGCAGCCGGCTACCAGCCGCTCAGCTGGGGCTACCACAGCCGCCGCCACCGCATCGCCGAGCACGTTGCACATTTTCGCGGCCGTCTGGAGGAGTTGGCCGGGGCGGAAGAACCGGTCCACTTCGTCGGCCACTCGCTGGGAGCTCTCATCATCCGCGGCGCCCTGTCGGAGCCGTCGGAATCCGCTCCGTTTCCCCTGGGCCGGATCGTTATGATCGCCCCGCCCAACCACGGCGCAGATGTTGCCGAGCGGTTCGGCGGCACCAGGCTCGCCAGATGGTTCTATGGCGAGCCGGTACGTGATCTGGAGGAGGGTGCTCCCCCGCTCGACTGGCTCGGCCTGCCGGCCACAGAATTCGGCATCATCGCCGGCTCACGGCGGTTTCACCCGCTCAACCCGATCTCCTATGTAAACGCGCTGCGCGACCTGGAGTACGAGCACGACGGCACGGTCGAGATCGAGAACACCAGACTGCCCGGCATGAAAGACTTCCTGGTGGTAACCGCCCACCACACTTTCATCTGCAACCACCCTCAGGTGATCTGCCAGACGATCGCCTTCCTGAAATCAGGCGTTTTCGCGCGGGCTGCCACGCGTATCACGCGTTAATAGAGTAAACCCGGCCTCGGGCGAGATCGTTATTCTATACGGATGCCCTCTAGGAACCTGTCGGAGAAACGCTCCTAGGGCATTGCCAACTGATTGGCGCGCCTCACGACATTTCAGAACACATTCTGCCACGATGCAGAAATGTAAGGCAGGTTGAATCATGAAGAAGATCTTCGCGCCACCGATTCCACTGCTGCTCGCGTTTCTGGCCGTCGGATGCTCAGGCAATCCTGTCAGCCACCACCGTAGCGAGCTGCCCCGCTACCTGACGGCGCTGGAAATTCAGATAATCTACGCGGATAACCTATTCGGCATCAAGCTCTTCATGGCAGTGAGCTCCGCC
>JAUVWC010000078.1 GCA_030604325.1 Candidatus Zixiibacteriota bacterium
ACCTTGGGAGGCTACCTGACTTCGGCTCTGGGTCGTATCCCGGAGGCGGGTGAACTGTACAGCTTTGAGAATTGGGAGTTCGAGATCCTGGAAGCCACAATCCGTCGGGTCCTGCGCGTCCGTGTCAGAAAACGCGGCGGGTATGCGGATCAGGAATGAACCGGACTATACGAATGAATCCCTATGCTTGCCAATCATGGTGTCGTCTCTTAAACTGCGCCCACCGACGTCGATGCTCTCCATTGTATCGCCGTCATGTAAGTCCTGATCACCTTAAGCTCGTGACAGTATTCCATGCAGTGGTTACATCGAAAGCAGGCCGGCTGCTCCGGCAATCATAAAAAGGTAGTGTTGGTTGCTCCCCATCCGGAAACAATAGAGTCTACCCGGTGGGGGTCGAATCCGCTCTCTCTGCGGATCACGGCCCTCTTATTTCTTCTCGCCCTGGTTGCCGTCGGATGCGGAGGAGTGCGCGACGATCGAAACGATATCCGGGCTAAGCACGGTGAGCCGGATGAAGTCAGTTACAATGAGGGTCCCGTCACTGACTATGAGTACTGGACGTACTATAATTTCCAGGGAGGTGAAAAGGATTACGAATTCAGTTTTCAACGGAGCAGGAACGCCTGCGGCGCCAGCAAAAACTGGCTCCTCATCAGGGAAAGGGAAGTGACTCCGGTGCCCGGTTTCAGCCGGCTCGAGCCCGGTCATGTCCGGCTGAATCCCCGTACCTCAAATCCGATACGACCATAATGAGAAAACATGATGGCAGGAGGATACTCCGGTGGAGGTGCTGATCGTCCACCCGCGCAGCGATAGCATGTTTGAGAAGATCATCCTGCGCAGTGATAAGCCATGCGTAGTAGCATTTGTCGACAAATCGCTCGTTAGCCTGCAGGACTATATGAGGATAGAAGAGACCTTCCGTGCTACTGGGGCGGACTGGTGTATGTTCGGTCTGGCCTACATGGAGGATGTCCCCAAGATCATCAGGAACTTCTTCGACGAGGATAGTATCGGGAGCATCATGTACCTATTTATGAAACCTCGCGGGAAGATGCTGCCTCCCACCATAGAAGGATTTATTCCCGGAGAGTTGTTGAAGGATCAGATCGAGCGGCTCAGAGAATTCACCGAGGTGGATGCGGAAGGGGGAGAGGGGGAGCAGGAAGAGTGAGCTGGAGGACCGGTTTCGCTCGCAGATCACCGATCTCCACATCTGCTGCCCTCACCGCCCTTGCAGCGGTCCAATTGTGCGGTTTACTCCTGCCGCCGCCAGCATCGGCCTCTGTCCAGGCCGGCAGCGCATCGGACGTGCATGCCTTGTGCCCTACCCCGGGAGGGTACCGGCAGGATCCACGGGGTCGAGAAGAGTCGTCCAGTGGCAGCCGCATCATCGTCAGATACAGGCTTGATGGGAGATCGGTGCACGTTTTTTCAGGGAACTGGGTGCCCGCCTCGGCCGACCTGTTTGTCGCGGTCGATCCGGGCAGCGGGCAGCCGGGCCGCGCCTACAGGCTCGAGATCTACGCCATCGAGCAGGGGGAGCGGGTGATGGTCGAGGTTCTCGGCCTTCAGGAATGGGAAAAGCAGACCCGAAAGTGGGTACATACCGATCTGACCGGTGAGGAGGTCCGCAGCGGGCGGTGGATCTGGACGGGAAGTTTCAGGCCGGGAGACATTATAGTCGTCCAGTGGCGTGATGCCGATACCGGGCGCGTTGTCCCTCATCCGGTCACTCTGCGAATCGTCGAATCCTTCGGGGCCAAACTCGCCTTCGCCACCCCGGTTTCCATCGTCTTCCCGGTAACGGGCGAAGCCACTGTGACCGCTTCCGCTGGCTTCTCGATGCGCTACTATCGCATCAGTAATAAACCCCTCTGGCGCACGCTCGATCGCATCGGTTTTCCTTCTATTGCTTTTGCCTACGCCACGGTTGGCGGCAGGAAGAGCGTACTCTACTCTCTTGGGATTTCGGCCCTGGACGACCAGCTACACCTCTACTACGGGGGCTACCGGAACGCTTTGACGGCCAACAACTTCTGGATGGTGGGACTCTCGCTGAAGACGAGAGACCTGATGGCCGCGGCGAGGCGGGTGTTGAAGTAGGCCGTGGTAGACCGCAGCGGCGAATTGCCTCGGAGTCGCTACGGATGGCACGTTCATGGTGATGGCAGATGTCGGCGCAGCGAAACTCAGAAGATAGCCCTCACGCGGACCGTGAGGCGGTACTGGAGGAGACGCACCGCGTGCGAAGCCTGCAACGCGTGGTTGCCCTGGCCCAGCAAACCCTCGCCACCCAGGTTCGTACCAAGGGGGAAGCGCTTGCCGTAATCAATGGCGTCAGGAAATACGCTTTGAAACTCTTTCCCGATGGAGGGGAAACCTTCGACCTCATTTACAGACCACGACTGCTCCGTATCTACAAAGATCGCTTTGAGACCGGCCCGGAAGATTCCGAAAACGATGGCTAAGACGAGCATTCGCCCCATCCGTGCCGCGGACGCCGAACGTGTGAGGCGCATCCTGCAGGTCGCATTCGAAGATGAATATCAAAGGATGGGATTGAAGAGCTCGCGCATTCCCGTCATGAACGATCAGCTCCTTGCCTTCTATCTGGACCGTGCGCGGGAATATTCTTTTGCAGCGGAGCGCAGAGGCGGGCTTATCGGATTTTGCCTGGCCTGCCGCTGGGGAAGTACGGCGTGGATGGGGCCCATCGCCGTGCTGCCCCCTGCCCAGGGAGATGGATGGGGAAGGAAGCTGGTAGAGGCTTCCACCAACCTCCTGCGTCAGGGTGGGGTCACCACGCTTGGGGTGGAAACCATGCCCCGCTCCTACCGCAATCTGCAGTTCTACAGCAGTCTCGGGATGCGGTTTGCCTGCATGACCCTGGACATGAGCCGGACGTACAGTGAGGAGAGTCAACCCTCCACACCCTCGATGCCTGTTGAAGGCCTTGAGATGCACACCCTGGGAAGAATGACGGAAGGTGAAGGGATAGAGGCCATTGATTCGATTGCCACCATCTCGGATGCAGTTTCGACGGGTCTCGACTACCGACCGGAGGTGGAAACAACACGTCGCCACGGGATTGGAGAAACCCTTCTTGCCTGCTGGAACGACCAGCCTGTGGGATTTGCCATCCTGCACACCGAGCCGTATGCCAGAGAAGAGATACCGGGCACAATACGTGTAACCACACTGCTGGTTAAACCCTCGGCTGAAGGGGTCCCGGGGGTGGACCTGCTGATCGAGGGAATGCTTGACCTAATTGAGTGGTGGGCGGGGGCGGAGGGTTATGATGCGGTGATCGTGCGGGTGCCCGTTCGATACGTGCAGGTCAGGGACAGTCTGCTCCGCCGGGGATATACGATAACCCATTCGGACATCCGCATGACCTACATGGATATGGGCGAGACCGACGAGCCAGGAACGATCCATCTGAGCAAGTGGGAGTAGAACGCGCTTAAGTCTATGAGCACGCGGCGATTTCCCGGCACCGATCCGGATACCTCTCATGAGTCGGAACATCACCAGAGGCTCCTGCTGGTCGGTAATCCGAACGTGGGCAAAAGCGCCATCTTCGGATACATGACTAGACGCTATGTGACGGTATCGAACTACCCGGGCACCACAGTTGAAATCAGCACGGGCATGGCCACTATCGGCGGCCGTCGGTGGGAAGTCATCGATACCCCAGGTATCAATACCTTTGTTCCGCAATCGGAGGATGAGCAGGTATCCCGGGATATTCTGCTGGCGGGGGACTACGGCGCAGTCGTCCAGGTAGGGGACATGAAGAACCTCCGCCGCGCCCTTCTCATCACCCTCCAGCTTGCCGAGATGGAAGTGCCCTTTCTCATCGATCTGAATATGGAGGATGAAGCGCTCAGCGCCGGCATCGATGTGGATGTGGCGGCACTTTCGCAGTTCCTGGGGATTCCGGTAGTCAGTACCGTCGCCACGCAGAAGAAGGGCATCTCCACTCTCGTCGATCGAGTCGCCGGGGCGGCAACGAGCGACTGGCGCTGCGAGTATCCGGCGAGCATCGCGCGCGCAATCGATGAAGTCGAACCGATGCTTCCCGCCGACCTGCCCATCGGCAGGCGTCCCCTCGCTCTGATGCTGCTTGCTGGTGATGAAACTCTCAGTCGGTGGGTGCTGGATCACCTGGAGGCGGACGAGCTAGGACGGATCGAGGTCATCCAGAGACGTTTGAGCCGTGAGTTCCCCAACGGAACCAGGTTAGTCATCAACCGGGCCCGCCTGCGTGCGGTCGACCGCCTCATGGCACGCGTCTTCCGTGTGGAAGCCGCCGTCACCTCACCCGCGTGGTTGCAAAGGGTGGGTAACTGGGCGGCGCATCCTGTATGGGGATTTCCGATACTGCTGGTTGTGCTCTACCTGGCCTATCTGCTTGTAGGGGTGTTTGGAGCGGGGACTCTCGTTGACTGGCTTGAAGGAGAGTTCTTCCGGGGATGGCTGAACCCGAAGATGACGGCGCTCGTGCAGGCCGTCATTCCCCTTCCCATCGTACAGGATTTCTTCGTGGGTGAGTACGGCCTCATCACCATGGCTCTGACCTATGCGGTGGCCATCGTTCTTCCGATTGTAGGGACGTTCTTCATCTTCTTCGGGATACTGGAGGACTCAGGTTACATGCCCCGGCTGGCGGTGATGGTGAACCGTGTTTTCAGGCGGATGGGACTGAGCGGCAAGGCGGTGCTGCCGATGACGCTGGGGCTGGGGTGCGTGACCATGGCCACCATGACCGCACGCATGATGGAGACCCGAAAAGAACGCACCATCGTCACCCTGCTGCTGGCACTGGGGGTTCCCTGTTCCGCCCAGCTAGGGGTCATCCTCGGAATGCTGGGAGGGCTGGGCCCGACGGCGGTCGCATTCTGGCTGGGGACGGTGGCGGGGACCCTTTTCCTGGCTGGATGGCTTTCAAGCAGGATACTGCGCGGGGAAGATTCCGATTTCGTGATGGAGCTGCCTCCCATCCGCGTTCCTCACCTCAGCAACATCGGTGTGAAGACCGTGGCGAGGATCAAATGGTATCTAAGGGAGGCGGTCCCGCTGTTCATCCTGGGCACCTTCATACTATTCGTTCTGGACGCTCTGGGCCTGCTCGTCGTGATTCAGAGGGTCGCCAGTCCTGTCGTCCAGGGTGCGCTCGGCCTGCCCGCTGCGGCTACCCAGGCCTTTCTCATAGGGTTCCTCCGCCGTGATTACGGAGCGGCGGGGCTGTTCGACCTTTATCAGAGCGGCAGTCTCGATCCGGTACAGACTCTTGTAGCACTTGTTGTCATAACTCTTTTCATGCCATGTATCGCCAACTTACTTATGATTATAAAGGAGCAGGGGATAAAGACAGCATTGGTAATGACTGCTTTTATCTTCCCTTTCGCTCTGGCTGTAGGCGCTCTGATGAACACTGTGTTGAGGGTGCTGGGGTGGCCGTGGCCGTGACGGTGAGGAGGATGCTGTAGATGGCGCCCAAGTTCGGTTACAATGCCTCGCCCACCAGGGAAGAGCGTGAATTGGAGCACATGCTCCATCTCGTCTGGTCTCTAGAAGAGGAGGGGGACCAGCGGATGGAGACGGTTGTTTCCCGTTGGGAGCAGAACGACGATCCCCAACCACTCGTAGAGAGGGTGATCGGGGGAGGACTGGCGGTTCTGGAGGATGGTGAGTTCCGGCTTTCTGCAGAGGGCAGGAAGCGGGCGGAGGAAATCGTGCGGAGGCACCGGCTGGCTGAGTACCTTATGAGCGAGGTGTTTCTGCTCGATGAGGATCAGTACGAGAGGAACGCCTGCGAGTTCGAGCATATATTGAGTCCCGAGGTCACCGAAAGTATCTGCACCCTGTTGGGACACCCTCCCGTCTGCCCCCACGGACGGCATATTCCAAGGGGTTCCTGCTGTGTCAGGTACGGAGCCGAAGTCAAGCCCCTGGTCGGGCGACTTTCCGATCTGAGCCCGGGAGACGTGGCGAGGATCGTCTTCATCTCATCCGATCGATCCAAACAGCTCGACCGCCTGAGTACCATGGGGCTAACACCCGGCACGCTGCTGAAGCTTCACCAGCGCCATCCCTCGTTCATCCTCGACCTGGGTGAAACCAAGCTGGCCGTGGACCGGGATATCGCCGACGAGATCTACGTAAAAAAAGTAGGATAATCCTTCGGACCAGCCTGTGGGACACGCATATGTTCCGCGGTTCTAGACGTTGAGCGATGAATGTCCTATCATGGGAAACGCCGGCGGTTGGCCAGCGCCCCTTCTTAATCAATGTACTGGATCGTAAGCTATGACCGAGCCGAAGAAGGAAAAAGATCACCCCGCTCCCGACCGTCCGTTGCCTCCCGCGATCGACAACATCCTTCCCACCGCCATCACCAGAGAAATCCGCCTCTGCGATGACTTCCGGGCCGCCTATGAGCGCATGGCGGCCAGGGTGGTGGATATCCACAAGACCCAGAGGCAGATCCATCTCGGCGGTGGTGAGGGCAATATCGAGAAGCAGCATGCCAAGGGAAGACTGACCGCACGCGAGCGGGTCGACCTGCTCATCGACGAGGGGAGCCGG
>JAUVWC010000235.1 GCA_030604325.1 Candidatus Zixiibacteriota bacterium
CATGTTCCCCCACGGCGTCGCGTGTTCGGTGATGACACGTGCATTCACCGACGCAGCGGGGGAACCCGCGCAGTGATGTTTTCCCTTTACAGTCCGGACCCGGGTGATTTTGCACGCCAGCGGCAGACGGGTTACGTGCACATTATAAAGACGCATGTAGATGGCCAGAAACGGCTCACCAGAGCCATTGCGGGCCTCTACCACCCTTCCATCGGCTGGAGCCACAGCAACTTCAGGGGATAGATCCGGAGGCGGCACGCGCTGCGGATCGCGGAAGAACCAGAGGATACAGATAAGAAGGAGAGAAGCACCAAGCACCAGCCACGCATGAAGCGACACCGCACTCGTCCACCATATTATAAAGGTGGATGCAAACAGCCCCAGTGCAACGGCTATGAAGATTCCCCCGCCACGGGCTAGGCGCACAGCATTCTCTCTATGGTCACTATTAGTGTTTACGTCCGGAAATCAGCCCAACCCAACGCGTTGGAAGATGGTGTCCACATGCGACAGCTGCCTCTGTGCGTCGAAACAGGCCTCTATCTCGTCGGCGGAAAGCCGCTCCTGAACCTGCTTGTCCTCACTAATGAGGGATTTGAATGTCTTCTCCTTCTCCTCCCAGGCTTCCATGGCGTTGCCCTGTACTATGTCAAACGCCTCTTCCCGCATCATCCCTGCCTTCACGAGAGCGAGCAATACCTCCTGGCTGTACACCAGACCACCCATCGACTCGAGGTTCTCACGCATTCGGTCCGGGTAGACCAGAAGACCGGTGACCACTTCGGTCATCTTGGCCAGCATATAATCTAGGGTTATGCAGCTGTCAGGAAGTATAACCCTTTCTGGGGCGCTATTGGTGATATCCCGCTCATGCCACAGCGTCACATTCTCCAAACCTACCTGGGCCCAACCACGCAGCAACCTCGCCATTCCCGTGATACGCTCGCACACAATGGGATTCCGCTTGTGCGGCATGGATGACGAACCCTTCTGCCCCTTGCGGAATCCCTCCTCGACCTCCAGGATCTCGGTCCGCTGGAGGTTCCGGACTTCGGTGGCCAACCTGCCCAGCGTGGCGCCGATGCATGCCAGCACAGACAGGAAGTGAGCGTGGCGGTCGCGCTGGAGGATCTGCGTGCTGGCCGGCGCCGCACTCAGACCGAGCTGCTCGCATACATACGCTTCAACCTCCGGTTCGAGATGGGCGAAGGTGCCCACCGAGCCGGAGAGCTTACCCACGGCGACACCTCTTATCGCCTCTTCCAGACGCTCGTGTTGACGCCGTAACTCATCATAGTAGACAGCCAGCTTCAGACCGAAAGTGGTCGGCTCGGCATGCACGCCGTGCGTACGGCCCACACAGACCGTGTTCTTGTGTTCTCTAGCCAGGTTACCTGCCGCCTCCCGGAGGGAATCAAGCCCTTCGAGCAGGATCTCGCCCGCCTCCTTGAGGCGCAGGCCGAGCGCCGTGTCGGACATATCGTAAGAGGTCATCCCGAGGTGGACGTAGCGGCTCTCCGGTCCCACGTGCTCCGCCACACTGGTGAGGAAAGCGATGACATCGTGACGGACCTCGGCTTCGATCTCCTCGATCCGCTCTATGTCAAAGGCAGCCTTCGATTTGATAACCTCCACCGCCTCAGGCGGAATACGTCCCATATCCCGCTGGGCCTCGCAGGCCAGAATCTCTACCTGAAGCCACGTCTCGTACTTGTGCTCCTCACTCCAGATCCGGCCCATCGCCGGACGGGTGTAGCGTTCAATCATGGATGAGTATCCTTGTTATCACTTCCCGCGGGGCTCTTCATCGACGGTCAGTACCGTAGTACGCTTGCGGTTCGATCTATACGGGTAGTACTCGATCTGGATGGTGTCTCCGATCTCGGCCTTGAGCAGGATAGCCTCCAGTTCCTGGTTGCGCCGAACCTCCCTCTCATTAACCCCGACGATCAGAGCACCCTGTATCAGTCCAGCTAGTTCGGCCGGGCTTTCCGGTTCCACATCGAGAAGCACGATACCCCGTTCATTCCTGACCCCTTGGTTCACATAGTACCAGCTGTTGTCATCTGTCCGCAGCAATCCAGTCCACGCCCGGCGTATATGGCCGAAGATCCTTACCTGATCGAGGGCTTTCTTAGCCTGGTTTATCGGGATGGCGAAACCGATACCCACCGATTCCCCACTCTGGGAAAGGATAAATGAGTTGATTCCCACAACCTCTCCAAGCGTATTCACCAGCGGTCCACCGGAGTTGCCCGGGTTGATGGCCGCATCTGTCTGGATGGTGCTGGGGAAGTAGCGGGCCTTACCCTCACTAACAGTAATGAAGGAACGCCCTACCGCGCTGACCACACCCACGGAGACGCTCGGCTGAGGATCCTGCAGCATGAACCCGAAGGGGTTGCCGAGTGCGATCACCCACTCACCTATCATGATATCGGAAGAATCGCCCAGTTCCGCTATCGGCAGATCTTCCTGCGGATCGATTTTCAGTATCGCCAGGTCCAGCCGGGGATCGGTATCGATAACGACACCCTCAAATTCACGTCCGTCTGCCAGCCGAACCGTGATATTGTCCGCATTCCCCACGACATGATCGTTGGTGAGGATATAGCCGTCCTCTGAAATGATTACCCCGGAGCCGAGTCCCCTGTGTGGGTATTCGCGGCCGGGAGTCCCAAAGGAGAGAAAGTCATCCAGGAGGCTGCCGAAGAGGGAGCGCACGCGGATTCTCTCGATGACAAATACCGTCACCACGGCACCGTGAACCCTCTCCGTGGCGTTGACGATCGCCGTCCGGCGTCCCTCGCCAAGCGCCTGATTGATAGCCCGGCGAACCTCTTCCTGGAACTCGGCACTGCTGCCGGAGGCCGCAGCATATGGAGGCACCTCCCCGGAAACAGCATCGAAACCCAATCGCCCGCTGGTGTCTTGACTTACCGGCTCCTCCAGCGCTTCAAAACCGCTCCTGCCGGCCCTGCTATCTTCATCACTTGGACCGGATCCGAGAGCCTGCAGCACCAGAAAACCACCAGCTCCGCCCACTACAACGCCAGCCAGGATACTTATCAACCAGGATGCAATGCGTCTATTCATACTATCTTCACCACCAACCGGAGCTCATGTTCCCTCATTTCCATATACTCGCATTAATTGCCTCTCAGATTGAGGTGCCGGCCTCAAGTGTTTGCTGGGCCTTGCGGGCGTCAGCAAGGAACCTCTCTATTCCAATGTCGGTAAGCGGGTGCTTGAAGATCTGCATCATAAC
>JAUVWC010000072.1 GCA_030604325.1 Candidatus Zixiibacteriota bacterium
CCGTATACTGTCGCCACCTAGGAGCGTTTCTCCGATAGGCTCCTAGAGAGTCTGCAAACCTGAGCCACGTTTGAGCCTGTGACTGACGAAGAACGCAGCAGTGATCCCAAGGGAACTCCCGCGCCCGGTGACCCTGAGGCCGACCAGTATATTGCCGCCCGCAGGCAGCACCTCGAGGAGCTCCGCCGGCGGGGAGTGGAACCTTATCCCTATCGATTCGAGCCCTCACATTCCGTTGCCGAGGTAGGGGCAGGCTGGGACGGGCTCTGCCCCGAGGAGGTGGAACAGAAGCAGCGCCCCCGGGTCGTACTGGCCGGGCGTATCACCGGCATACGCTCCCACGGCAGGACCGCCTTCGCCGACCTGCTCGACGCCACCGGCCGCCTTCAGATCTATATCAAGGAGGATGAAATAGGGGGAGAAGCATTCGGGATATTTGAGCTGCTCGATCTGGGCGACTGGGTCGGGGTGGAGGGCACCCTGATGGTGACCCGTATGGGGGAGCGGACCCTCCTGGTTGATTCCCTGTCCGTGCTGGCCAAGACGGTCCGGCCCATTCCCACACCGAAGTCCACCGTGGATGCGGAGACGGGCGAAGAGCAGGTCTACTACGCCTTCGCCGACAAGGAGGCGCGCTACCGCCGGCGTTACGTGGACCTGTTCGTCAATCCGGAGGTGCGCGAGATATTCCGCGTGCGAGCCAGGCTCGTGACCGAGCTGCGCCGGTTTCTTGACGACCAGGGTTTTCTGGAGGTAGAGACGCCTATCCTGCAGCAGCTGCATGGGGGGGCCAGCGCCCGGCCGTTCATGACCCTCCATAACGCGCTCGATCTGGAGATGTACCTGCGCATCGCAATTGAGCTGCACCATAAGCGGCTCATCGTGGGCGGCCTGGACCGTGTCTACGAGATCGGCCGCATCTTCCGTAACGAGGGTCTCGACCGCTGGCACAATCCCGAGTTCACCATGCTCGAGCTCTATCAGGCCTATGCGGACTACGCGGACATCATGCGGTTGGTAGAGGATATGTTCGCCAACTGGTGCCGGTCGGTGCTGGGGGGGGAGACCGCCGTGCAGTTCGACGGCCAATCGATCGAGCTGGCTCCGCCCTATCCGCGCCGGCCGTTTCTGGAGCTGCTGACGGAGTACGGTGATCTGGATGCAACCAGTATGGAGGAGGAGGAGCTGCGCAAGGCCCTTCAGGACAAGGGGGTGGAGGTGGAAGGCAAGATCGGTCGGGGGGGCCTGCTGGATGCGGCCTTCGATCACTTCGTCGAACCCAACCTGGTTCAGCCGGTTTTCGTGGTCGATTATCCCCTGGAACTGAGTCCGCTCGCCAAGCGTCACAGGGAGAAACCCGGGTTGACTGAACGGTTCGAGCTGATCATTGCCAGCATGGAGTTTGCCAACGCCTTCAGTGAGCTGAACGACCCGGACGACCAGCGGGAGAGGTTCATGCAGCAGCTGACGCTGCTCGAGCTGGGGGATGAGGAGGCGCAGCGTCTCGACGAGGATTTCGTGCGGGCGCTTGAATACGGTATGCCCCCCACCGGGGGGCTGGGAGTGGGAATTGACCGGGTGGCGATGCTGCTGACCGATCAGCGCTCGATCCGCGATGTGATCTTCTTCCCCACGCTGCGACCGGAGAATGGGCCCGGCTAAGGGGCCGGGAAAACGGAGCGACAGGTGCGCTACGAGACCTTCATTGCGCTACGCTATCTGCGAGGCCGGCGGCAAACGCAGTTTATATCCCTCATCACCTATTTTTCGGTGGGGGGAGTGGCCATCGGGGTGGCGGCGCTGGCGATAGTACTCTCCACGATGAACGGGCTGGAGACCGAGGTCCGTCAGAAAATCCTGGATACCAATGCCCACCTGAGAGTTACCACTTTCCACGGCCACGGCATCGAGGGGGGGACGTGGCAAGCGGTCATGGACACCCTCCGCACCGAGCCGGGAATAACGGGAGTGACACCTTTCATCGAGAGTGAAGGTTTGATCGGGGGCCGCGAGCGGGTCACCGCCGTCATCAGAGGCATCGATCCGGCCACAGTAGACGAGGTGTACATGCTTTCCGGCGCCCTCCGCTTCGGCAGCATGGACCTGGGCAGTACCTTTGAACCGCTTGGTCCGGGATATTCCCAACAAATAGAGTACCACGGAATGCTGGTGGGGTGGGACCTGAGCCAGCGGGTAGGAAATGTCGGTCAGAAGGGGTACGTGGCGGTGCTGCCCGAGGCGGAGTCGGCCTCGGCCATCCCGCTGATACCCAGAGTCCGGCCGCGCAACATCAAGATCACCGGCGTGTTTCAGACCGGGCTCTATGAGTACGACGTCACCTACGCCTACCTGGGACTGGAGGCGGCCCAGGATCTTCTGGGCATGGGGGATAGGGTGACCGGCCTGGCCGTTCGCCTCGATGACATGTGGTCAGCGAAAGCGGTAAAAGAGAGACTGGAACGACGTCTTCCTTATCCGTACTACATCAGCACCTGGATCGAGCAGAACAAGAATCTCTTCGCATGGATGACCATTGAGAAGTGGGCGATGTTCATCGTGCTGGGTCTGATCATCATGGTGGCCGCCTTCAACATTATTTCCACGCTCATCATGGTGGTGCTGGAGAAGAAGAGGGATATAGGAATCCTGAAGGCGATGGGGGCTAGCCGGGCCGGAGTGCAGCGGGTGTTCGTGAGCCAGGGGATGGTCGTCGGAGTGATCGGCACCATCATCGGCCTCGTCATCGGCTACGGCTTCTGCTGGGCACAGCAGACCTTCCGTCTGATTTCCATACCCCCGGATGTCTATTTCATCAACGCTGTGCCTATCGATATGCGCCTGCTCGATTTCATCCTCATCACGCTGCTGAGCCTGCTCCTCTGCCTGCTGGCCAGTGTCTATCCGGCCCGCAGGGCGGCCTCGCTGGTGCCGGTGGAGGCCATCAGATATGAGTGACAGGGGGCCAGGTTTGCCACAGATATTGGGGGCCCGTATATTATGGATGTGAGCCGGTCTAATGGGCCTCTTCTGCGCGCGGAGGATCTGCACAAGAGCTACCCGGCGGCCGGGGAGCCGCTCCAGGTCCTGTGCGGAGTGGACCTGGAGGTCGCCCCGGGCGAGGTCGTTGCCATCGTTGGTGCTTCAGGTACCGGCAAGAGCACGCTCCTCCATATTTTAGGCGCCCTCGACCGGCCCACCTCAGGCAGGATGGAGCTGTCTGGCCACGATCTGAACACTCTGTGGGATGAGGCGCTGGCCGAGGTACGGAACCAGAAAGTCGGATTCATTTTTCAATTTCACTACCTGTTACCGGAGTTCACAGCCCAGGAGAATGTGGCCATGCCCGCGCTCGTGGCCGGCAGAGAGATGGATGAGGCCATGGAGCGTGCCCTCGAGCTGCTGGAAGTCGTAGGCCTTTCCGAGCGGGCCGACCACCAGCCGGTGAAGCTGTCGGGTGGGGAGCAGCAACGAGTGGCGGTGGCCCGTGCGCTCACGAATCGCCCCGACCTGGTACTGGCTGACGAGCCTTCCGGCAACCTGGACAGCGTTACCAGCGAGGCTCTGCACGATCTTCTCTGGGGTTTGAACGAATCGGAAGGGCAGACCCTGGTACTGGTTACGCATAATCTTCAGCTTGCATCCCGGGCGCAACGTGTGCTGGAGTTGTACGAGGGGCGTCTCCGCTGCTGAGTAGACGCTCCTGCGGATCGTAGAGGGGGTTCATACCCACATGCTGTGCCAAGACTGTAAACAGCGCGTCTCCACGGTGGTCTACACCGAAGTACGGGAGGGGACCAAGAAGGTCCTCCACCTGTGCCAGGCATGTGTGGAGAAGCGGGGCATCCACACTCCCGTGCTGAAGAACCCTCTCCAGGTAGAGCTTCTCTTCAAGGACATGCTCCAGGAGATGGGTGAGGAGGGGGCATTCGAAGGGGATCATCCTCTGGATGCGGAGACCTGCGCGGATTGCGGGTGGTCTTTCGCGAGATTTCGCGAGACCGGCCTGCTGGGTTGCCCGCGCTGTTATACCACCTTCGGCGAGCCGCTGAGAGATCTACTTCGCAGAGTGCACGGTTCCGACGAGCACCTGGGCAAGGTATACGAGAAGGGAGAGAAACTGGCCGCCATCGAGGATAATGAGGAGTTCCTGCGCGAGGCGCTCGAGGAAGCTGTGGAGCGGGAGGAGTTCGAACAGGCCGCAGCGATCCGGGACCGGATCCAGCGGCTCCAGAGGCAGGACGAGTGAATCGTGCCTCCGGGTCTGCAGAAAACACTTCAAGAGATGAGCGGCAGGGTGCCCTCCTGGCTGGAGGCGTCGGATAGGGATGAGAACGGGATCGTCATATCTACTTCCGTTCGTCTGGCCCGCAACCTGCATGGGCATAACTTCCCCCTCCATGCAGACGAGGCTGAACTGGAGGAAGTGCTGGAGAAGACGTGGGCAGCCTGTTCCGCTATCGAGCCACTGGCCGACTCATATCGGATGCCGCTGCAGGATCTGCCATGGGAGGACAAGCGTTTCCTGGTGGAGCGCCACCTGATCAGCCCTGCCATGTCCGAGATCGAAGGGCCGGCAGGTGTGATAATAGGTCCCGGTGAGTGCCTCTCGATAATGGTCAACGAGGAGGATCACATCCGCCTGCAGCAGGTGGCAGCGGGTATGGCTGGGGAGGAGACCTGGTCGGTTCTGGAGGCCGTCGATGACGCGCTTGGTCGGGAGCTGCCCTATGCCTACCGCGAGCCATACGGATACCTGACTGCCTCCCCCATCAATGTGGGAACCGGCCTTCGGGTCAGCGTGCTTGTTCACCTGCCCGCGCTGGTGCTCACCAGTGAGGTGGAAGCTGTCCTGCGTCACGCCACCCAGAATGGAGTACAGGTTCGAGGTGTTCACGGCGAAGGCTCATCGGTTTACGGCAACCTGTTCCAGGTGTCGAACCAGCGGACACTGGGACGATCGGAAGCGGACATCCTGGACTCCCTCCAGCGGGTGGCCGGCCTCCTCACCGATCACGAACAGGAGGCTCGTTCTACGCTGTGGCACGAAGCTCGCCTTCAGCTAGAGGATAAAATCCACCGCTCACTCGGTTTGCTGAGCAGCGCGCGTGTTCTCTCCATCCGGGAAAGTATGAACCTGCTGAGTGCGGTCCGGTTGGGTGTGAACATGGGGGTGCTGTCGGGCGTTGAAATTAGTAGATTAGATGAACTAACGATCCTTACCCAACCTTCGCATCTTGACCGTCGCGAAGGGCGGGTACTGGATTCCAGCGAGCGAGACATGCTGCGGGCCGAACTGGTACGCAGCAGAATTGATGCGTCGGGAGGCACCACGTCACATGAATGACATGTTTACAGACAGGGTGAAACGTGTCATGCAACTCGCCAGGGAGGAGTCCGCCCGGCTCGGTCACGACTACATCGGGACCGAGCACTTCCTGCTGGGCATTATCCGCGACGGAGAGGGTGTTGCGGTCAGCGTCCTGGAGAATCTCGGCCTCGATCTGGATGAGGTACGGCAGAGCATAGAAGACGCAACTGCCACGGTAGGGGGGTCGATGACTATCGGGCAGGTTCCCTTTACCCCCCGTGCCAAGCAGGTCCTGGAGATCGCCGCTTACGAGGCCCGGGCGCTCAAAAGTAAGTTCGTCGGCACCGAGCACCTGCTGCTCGCGCTCGTGAAAGATAAAGACGGATCCGCCTCCCAGATACTTTCCGCCTTCGGCGTCAACTACAAGATGATCAAGGATGAGATCCAGAAGGTGGGAAGGGATGAGGGCGCCGAGCGCCTCGATGTGAAACCGGGTAAGTCGAAAACACCCTTCCTCGATCACTTCGGGCGCGACCTTACCGAGCTGGCCGAGCGGGGCGAGCTGGACCCCACCATCGGCCGCGAACGGGAGATCGAGCGGATCGCTCAGATCCTGAGCCGGCGGAAGAAGAACAATCCCGCCCTGATCGGGGAGCCCGGGGTGGGGAAGACGGCGATAGTGGAAGGCCTGGCCCAGCAGATCGTGGACCGCTCCGTGCCGAAAGTGCTGGAGGACAAGCGCATCATCAGTGTGGATATGGGCTCACTGGTAGCCGGCACAAAATTCCGCGGTCAATTCGAAGAGCGGCTCAAGACCGTCATGGCCGAGCTGCGCAATGCCAAGAACATCATCCTCTTTATTGACGAGCTGCACACCATCGTCGGCGCCGGCTCGGCCGAGGGTACGCTGGACGCCAGCAACATGTTCAAGCCGGCCCTTTCCCGGGGTGAGCTGCAGTGCGTCGGGGCCACCACGCTCGACGAGTACAGGAAGACCATCGAGAAGGACGGGGCATTGGAGCGCCGCTTCCAGACGGTCATGGTCGACCCGCCCACGCCGGAGGAGACCCTCGATATCCTCAGGGGCCTGCGCTCCCGCTACGAAGAGCACCACCAGGTGATAATCACCGACGATGCGCTGGAGGCCGCCGTCCACTTGGCCGACCGCTACATCGCCGATCGCTTCCTGCCCGACAAGGCAATCGACGTGATAGACGAGACGGGCAGCCGCGTACACCTGAAGAAGTACACCTTCCCGCCCGAGGTCAGGGAGATCGAGGATCGGCTGAAGGAAGTGCGTACGGCCAAAGAGGACAGCGTCAAGAATCAGGAGTTCGAAAAAGCCGCCGAGCTGCGCGACAAGGAGCGCCGCACCCGCGAGGAGCTCGAGAGCGCCAAGCGGGAGTGGGAGATCTCGGTACAGGAGACGAAGGTCTACGTGCATGA
>JAUVWC010000217.1 GCA_030604325.1 Candidatus Zixiibacteriota bacterium
CAGCCTGTGTCCTCTCCTCCCCCTTACCCCCGCAACCGGCGAGTACTGCACACAACGCAGCAATCGACACTAACCGTACGAAAGTTCTCAGACGAAACGCTTTCATTTCCGTTCTCTCCCCGTGTCCGACGTCTTCGAACAATACACCTTCCTTAACAAGCCTAGCCCGACCCCACTGCTCGGGTCAACCGGGGGTGAGGCTTGACACATCTTTCAAATGATAAAGATAATTCGGTCCCCACAGCATGATCGGACACGCAGGTTTCGCTTAGAGCTGACAAGGACCTGTATCGCCTTAATTAAAGAAGAGACAACATACGTCTGACGAAAAGTTCCTCCCTGGCGCATGCAGATTGGTGAGCTCATCGGTGTGGTCGCCGCCGCGTTCGTACTGGTCCTGCCGGTCCAGATGCTCCACGAGACTACGGCGGGCGGTATCGGGGGTGCGGTCCTGCCTGCCCCACAGGCGGGGGCGCCCCGACTGTGTCCGGCTGCAGCTGGACGAACTGGGAGCATTCGTCTGGCTTCGCTGCGACGGCTCCCGTAGAGTATACGAGATAGTAGATGAGATTAAACGTACGCGCGAAGAGGAACCGCAGTCGATGGTCCCGCGTGTAGCCGTATTTCTGAACCGTCTCGCGAGAGAAAAACTGATCACATACGAGGAATTAAGATGACATACCCTCCCCGGGTTTCACCACCCCTGCTGTTGGCGGCAGGGGCCCTCCTTTCCAGCCTTATCATCTCACCTGTAACAGCCCAGATTCCTTCGGGCGTGGCCATCCCGGAACCGGGATTTGCGCCCGTTGCCTCCTATGAAATGGATGTGAGTCTGAACCGGGAAGATCACATGGTGTCGGGATACGAGATACTGACCTTCCGCAACGCTACCAGACGGCCTGTTTCAGAACTGTGGTTCCACGCCTACTACAACGCCTGGAAGACCGATGGTAGCACCTGGCTGAGCTTCAGGGGCCGCTCTTTCCCCGCCGATTATCCCGAGGAACGGCTTGCCTGGCTCCAGGTCACCGGAGCCGAAGTGCTCTCCAACATGTTCTTCTCCCGCGAAGATATCCTGGAAACATTCGCCTACATCCAGCCCGATGACGGCAATCCGTGGGATCAGACCCTCTTCAAGCTGGAACTCCCACGCCCCCTGCCGGCCGGAGGAGAAGTACGCCTGAGGATCGACTTCACGATAAAAGTCCCACGCACTATTTCTCGCACCGGCTATATCGACGACTATTACTTCCTGGCGCAGTGGTTTCCCAAGATCGGCGTACTGACGAACAGGGGGTGGGAGGCTCACCAGTATTTCCCGGTGGAGTACTTCGCCGATTACGGAACATACGATGTGAAACTAACGGTACCGAGCGATTGCATTGTGGGGGCAACCGGCGAACTGGTCGGGCACCCCGAGGTGCACGAGGACGGGACCACCACCCATCGCTTCCGCCAGGAGATGGTGCACGATTTCGCCTGGACCGCCTGGCCCAAATATCTCGCCTTCACCGAAGACTACGAATTCCTGCCCGGCCACACCACCGAGGTCACTCTCCTCCTGTGTCCCGAGCATAAAAAGCTGAAGGAACGCTACCTCCAGGCCACTAAACACGGGATCCATTACTACAGCGAGTGGTTCGGCCCCTACCCATACACTACCGCCACCATCGTTGATCCCGCTTACAACTCCGGAGCGGGCGGGATGGAGTACCCGACATTCTTCACCGGCGGCGCACCGCTCTTTCCGGCCAAAGGTGTACTCCGCCCCGAAGGGGTGACCATTCACGAGTTCGGGCACCAGTACTGGTACGGGATCGTCGGCAACAACGAGACGGTGGAAGCATGGCTTGACGAGGGTTTCAACTCTTACAGCGAGTCGCGTGTCCAGGACGTGGCATACGGTCCCAATCACGCCATGATGACCTTCTTCCGCCTCCCCATCGTGTTCGATGACGTGGAGATCCCCTTCAAGTGGCAGGCCACACCCGGATACCGGGGCATCGCCAAGGTCGTGCCGCTGGATGTGCCGAGTTACCTGAAGAGGTACGCCTACGGCGGCAACGCCTACAACAAGGGGGAGCTGTTCCACTGGACACTGGAGGGATTCCTCGGGTGGGAGACCTACCAGCAGGTGCTCTCGACCTACTACGACAGGTGGAAATTCAGGCATCCCGCTACAGAGGATTTCTTCAAGGTCGTCAGCGAGGTCTCCGGTATGAATCTGACCTCGTTCTTCAACCAGTTCTATCACTCCGCCGACGTGATGGATTACGCTGTCTTCACCGTCTCCAACATCAGGCAACGCTCTCCGCGCGGTTCCCTGCAGCGCCCTGATTACGCGCCGGAAGGGGGTCCCGCTTGGGCTCCGGCCAGTCCCGGGCAAGAGCCGGAGGGGTGGAAGTCGGAGGTCACCGTGCACAGGCTGGGCGAGATGGTTCTGCCCGTTGAGGTCCTGGTGGAATTCGGCGACGGCGAGCAGGTGATAGAGCGGTGGGACGGGCGGAACCGTTTAATGACTTTCAGCTACGAGGGTACCGAGGAGGTCGTGAAGGTGGTTGTGGACCCGGAGGCGAAGCTCGTCCTCGATGTCAACCGTACAAATAATTCATGGATTCGGAAGGCCGACCACCGTGGTGCCCGCAAGCTGGTGCTGCGCTGGCTGTTCTGGGTACAGTCGGTTCTCGAGTTCTTTGCCTTTATCAGTTAGAGGTTACCCATGAGCGTTTTACAAGCACTCCGAGAAGGAATCGGGCTGGCCACTCGCCACTGGCGGGCCTTGCTGGTGGTCTATCTGTTCAACTTGCTGCTGGCCGGGGCGGTGGCACTGCCGGTCTACCTCGCCATCGACGCCGAGCTGTCACGCACCGAGTCCGCCGGACCGATGGCCGAAGGTTTCGACTGGTTGTGGTACCAGGAGTTCATCTCTACAAGAGAATCCGGCTCCGATCTCTCCGCCACGATCGAACCATGGCAGCAGGGGCTGGCTCCCCTGCTACGCAATTTCGAGGGGTATGTGAGGGGGAGCTTTCGCGGGAACTTGCCGCACGGCCTGATGTGGCTCGGTGTAATCTACCTGCTGATCACTACGCTACTGACGGGAGGCATCCTGGGACTGTTCGCCGAGGAGGACGCCCGCTTCACCTTCCGCTTCTTCTTCGACCGTGCGGGCCGGCACTTCGTCATTCTGCTGGGAATACTGGTGGTGGCCCTGCTTATCTACTGGTTGCTGTGGAACACCCTGGGTGCGGCCCACAGAGGGCTGGTCGCCTACGCCGGCAATGACGCCACGGAATGGACACCCGTGCTGGTCGACTGGGCCGGAGCCATTATCCTCATGGTACTGGCGTTTGCCGTCCACATGGTGATGGACTACGGGCGCGTGGCCTCGGTGGCATGGGGTAAACTGGGACTCTTACCGGCACTGCTCGGCGCCCTGGGA
>JAUVWC010000015.1 GCA_030604325.1 Candidatus Zixiibacteriota bacterium
ACGAACCACTGCTCGGACAGCATCGGCTCAACCACGGTATCGCAGCGCTGGCAGTGCCCCACCGAGTGTCCGTGTTCGGCTATCTCCAGCAGAAGGCCTTCACGTTTCAGGTCCTCCACCACCGCCTCACGTGCCTCATATCGCTCCATACCCTCGTACGGCCCCCCCACCTCCGTGATACGGGCGGTGGTATCGATAGCCACCAGCGAGGGAAGGTCGCGGCGCCGGGCGATCTCGAAGTCGTTGGGATCGTGGGCGGGGGTCACCTTCACCGCACCTGTGCCGAAGTCCCGGTCGACTGCATCGTCTGCGATCACGGGAATCGCCCGGTTCAGCAATGGCAATATCACGTTGGCGCCAACGAGGTCGCTGTAACGGTCGTCATCCGGGTGGACCGCCACCGCGGTATCCCCCAGCATCGTCTCCGGCCGTGTGGTGGCCACCACGATGCCCGGGCCTCCATCCTCGCCCGGATAGCGGATGTGCCAGAGATGGCTCTCCTCCTCGAGGTGCCTGACTTCTTCGTTGGAGAGCGCGGTATGGCACCGCGGGCACCAGTTGATGATGTAATTGCCGCGGTAGATCAGACCTTTCTCATGCAGGCGGGCAAACACCTCGGTGACCGCCTCGGACAGCCTTTCGTCCATGGTGAAACGCTCACGGCCCCAATCCACACTCTGTCCCATCCGGCGGATCTGCTGCGTGATCGTGCTACCGTACTCCTTGACCCACTCCCACACCCTGCGGACAAAACCCTCACGGCCCAGCTCGTCCCGGCTGCTACCCTCCTCCTCCAGGTTTCGCTCTACTACATTCTGGGTGGCGATCCCGGCGTGGTCGGTGCCGGGTAGCCATAGCACCCGCCGGCCCCTCATACGCTGGAAGCGGATCGGGATGTCCTGGAGCGTATGGTCCAGGGCATGACCCATATGGAGGATGCCGGTCACGTTCGGAGGAGGGATGGTAATAGAGTATTCCTCCCCCTCGCCGCGTGGGGCGAAGACACCGGCCTCCTCCCACCGCTCGTACCAGCGCTCCTCAATGGCGCCCGGATTATATGACTTGTCCATCTGCATAGGGATCGTTTCCCGCCGGTGAGTTAAAACCCCAAGAAAGGTACCATAGAGCCGGGTGTCAACGGGAGGGCGACTCCCGTCGGCGCAGCTCCTCGCGCGCACGCCCCGACAGGGGAATGACCATCAGTTTTCCGGTCAGGTCATTGGTGTCGACATACACGTCGGTGTGGAACACCTCTGTCAGGTTGGCATAGGTGAGCACCTCATCGGTGACACCCTGGGCATGAACCCGACCATCCCGGAGAAGGTAGATGCGATCGCAGTACTCTGCCGCCAGGTTGAGATCGTGCAGGGTTGTCAGCACGCTCACGCCCTTCTCAACGACCAGGTCCCGCACCAGGTCGTAGAGTTCCACCTGATAACGGATGTCCATGAAGCTCGTGGGTTCATCGAGCAGCAACACTCCGGGCTGCTGGGCCAGGGCGCGGGCGAATATAACCCGCTGTCTCTCTCCCGAGGATAGACGTTGAATGTTGCGGGAGGCCAGGTGGGCGGCGCCGGAACGCTCCAGGGCTTGACGTGCGATTCCGATATCGGCCGCGGTCTCGAACGAGAGCCCGCCCATATGGGGGTGTCTGCCCATCAGCACCACTTCCAGAGCGGTAAAGGGAAGGGCTGCCTCCGTCTCCTGCGGAACCACTGCCACTCTGCGGGCGAGTTGCCGGCGCGGCAGGCTGCGGATCTCCTCCCCATCGAGGTGTACACTACCCGCATATCCCTTCAGCACTCCGGAGAGCACTTTGATAATGGTGGTCTTTCCCGAACCATTCGGTCCGATTACTCCCACAACCTCACCCGACTCCACCTCGAGCGATACCTCCCTCAGTACCGGTTCTTCAGCGTAGGCATAGCTGAGATCGGACGCAACAAGGTGGATACCGGCCATGCAATCGGATTTCTCCAGCGTGGCCGCCGTCTCAGGCGAATACATAGTCGGCACCTTTGCGTCGAAGAAGCAGGAGGAAGAAAGGACCACCCACCAGCGCCGTCACCACACCCACCGGTATCTCATTCGGATATACCAGCATGCGTGCCATCAGATCGGCAGCCACCAGAAACGCCGCACCTCCCAGGAAACCGGCCGGCAGCAATAGACGGTGGTCCGGTCCCAGCACAATCCGCAGCAGGTGAGGCACAACCAGCCCTACAAATCCGATCATGCCCGCTACCGAAACAGCCATCCCGGTGAGCAGGGAGCCGAGGACGAAGGTGCGGTGCTTTATTCGTTCCACCTCAACCCCCACTTGCTGGGCCCCCTCCTCTCCCAGACTGAGGGCGTTGTAGTTGCGGGCCATAGCCAGAAGAACCACCGTGACCAGTATGGCGCCGGCGGCCAGTCCCACAACCGACACATACCGGTAGTCGTCCGGTACCCTACCCATCAGGTAGAACACGATGGCGTGGAGCTGTTCGAGCGAGGCGATACTCTGTATGAAGTAGATAAGAGCCGCGCAGAAAGCATTGAAGATGACCCCGGTGAGCAGGATCGTATGCACCGTAAACCGGCCGCCGATGGTGGCGATCCGCTCAATGAGGACCAGCGCGCCGAGCGCCCCCAGGAAGGCGAACCCCGGCACACCCAGCTGTCCCAGCAGACTACTCCCTGTGCCCATTCCCCCCAGCATGGCCCGCACCCCCCCGATGCTTGCCCCACCCGATACTCCGAGAATGTAGGGATCTGCCAGAGGATTCCGCAGAAGCGCCTGAAATACGATACCGGCCACCGTGAGAGCCCCACCCAGTATGGCGGCCAGCAGAACCCTGGGCAGGCGCACCTCCAGCAGGATCGTGCGCTCCACTGGGGAAAGCGTTTCAGGTTGGAAGAAGAGCCGGAAGAGGGAGACATTGCCGGCACCAAGGTTCCCCGCCAGAAGGATGCAGGCGAACAGGAGGGCGGCCAGGATGAGGGTCCAGCCCACTACCCGCCGGGCTGTCAGGTGCTCACGGGACATGATCGGTCATCGGACCCAATTCCTCGGGGGAAACCGCGCCAAAGAGCTCGGGGTGGATCAGCTTCCCCATCAGTTCGGCCATTTCCGGAAGGCGGGGGCCGGGGATAGTAATTCGCAGGGGGTCTATCCAGTAGACCCTGTTCTCTCGCACGGCGGGCAGGAAATCCCACTGCCCCCAGAATCCCGGCCTGCGGCCACGCATGGCCCCAGGGCGGTTGTCTGATGCATCGATGATGACCTCCGGCAGGCGCTCGATGGCCGCCTCCATCGACACCAGCTGATAGGGACTCCATGCATCAGCAAAGACGTTTTCTCCACCGGCCGTCCTGATTACTTCATCGATGTGAGAGCCTGGTCCAGCCGCGTAGAGAGGCTTGCTGCCCACTACGAAGAGTACGCGCCGGGCCGTGGCGCCAGCTGCCCTGGTGCGCACCGCTTCCATCCTTTCTCGGATCCCCGTCACCAGTGCACCGGCTTCCTCCTCCCTGCCGACCACTCTTCCCAGTTCCTCAAACGATGCAAGCACCCCTTCATAGGTTTCAGTGTCCAGGGCGAGTACCTCAATGCCCACCTTGCGCAGCCTGTCGTTTGCCCGCCGGCCGGCTCTGCTCTCCACCGTCACCATCAGGTTCACATGCAGGCTGAGCACCAGTTCCAGATTAGGTGTGTTATAGGCACCTATCTTGGGAAGTGCCGCCACATCCGGTGGCCATCGGACAAAGTCCCCTACCGCCACCACCCGATCGAGAAGATCGAGCCCCTGGAGCATCTCGGCACCCGCCGGTGCCATGACGGCAATGCGCAGGGCTGCGCCGACGGCATCCTGTTGGGTGGACCGCTCCTCGAGCTTGCTCCTCTCCTGGCATCCGGGTGCGAGAACGGTCGCCGCAATCAGCATTAATAAAGCCAGCTGCCGGCTCGGCGGGAGGGCGAAAGCTGCAGCTGACCTCATTCTCATACTACAAATAACCCTACTTCTATGCGCTGCATTACGCAGCGGTGCCGACGCTGGTGCACCGTGAGCCGGGGAAGACTCGTCCTCTAACTTGAAACTAGTCGGCCTTTAGACTTTGCGTCAAGAGAGCTAGTCCGCCGGTGCGGATGCAGCGGAGGATGAATTCCGACGGATTTATGACTCGGGACACTATTTGGCGGGGTGATCAGTCGGGGGGCGGCCTGCGTGCCCTGGTGGCCCTCAAGAGTTCAAAAAGGTCCTGTTCCAGGCTGAGGAGCAGGGATGTCACGTTGGGTTTGACCAGCTCGTAACCAGGCATAGCAAACAGCCGGTTGAATCCCTCGACCAGCGTACGCCAGCGAGCAAGTTCCGCCATATCCGAGGCACTGCGCAAACCGAAGGACGCCACCGACTGCCGCGGCATGTCCGCCCGGCGGTCTCCAACAATGATGGTGAGCTCGAGCATGGTGGTATCCCGCATGACCTTAACCGGTACGGCCGTGCCGGGAACAGTGGTCAGCACCAGTTCCCTCAGATGCAGCGGGTCGCGCAGCTTCTCCCCCCCGTAGTGAGTGACCATGTCACCGCCGCGCAGTCCCGCCAGCGCGGCCGGGCTCCCTTCATCCACCATCCGCAGCACTATCTGGTCACTTCTCGCCGGATCCGCCTCGGCCCCAAAGTACCCCCACCGCACGTGGCCGAACTGCTCCAACTCGGTGGCCACACGGGCGGCGAGATCGGCGGTAACCGCAACCGTATTGTCCGCACCGGCCTGGGCCGGTTCGTTACTGCTGGCGAACGCCACCACCCCGACCACCTCGCCCCGCGGATTCAGCAGTGGGGCTCCGCTGAGCCCGCCGTAGATGGGCAGCGTGGTAAAGATGAGTCCGGTGGGCAGAACCGCCTTCACCTCACCGCCGTGCAGTATCGTTCTCTCTCCCAGTGGGTCTGCCAGGAGGACCACGTCCCCGCGCACACTCGGCCGGCCAGCAAGCGGCGGCGGTTCGTTGCTGGACAGCAGTTCATTCACGGAGAGCAGAGCGAGACCGGTGTGAGGGTCGGTTCCCAGCAGTACGGCCGGCATCCTACGTCTGCCGGTCTGCACCTCGATGGAATCCGCACCGGCCACCACCGTCAGTGCTGTCAATACGCGGTTGGAGGCCCCGAACCGCACGCCCGATCCGATATTCACCACATCGACTACCCGGCCCTGGCCGCCGCCGGAACGATTCAGGGCGGGACCCAGCTGTATCCGCACATGGGCCAGTACGCGCACGGCGCTCTGCTGCCCCTTGGCCAGGAGAGCTTCAAATGGTATGGGGGCTCTGGTGGGGTCGGTATCCGGGGCCTGGGCGAAGCCGTCAACGGGTATGACCAGAATGAATGCGGACAGTAACAGTAGGCTGCGGCGAAACATGTAGGCAACGTGGGAATTGATGTGCATCTGTGGCCGGCTTCTCAGGCTAGAAACGCACCGCCCGGGCCCCGCGAATCCGTGATGGTTCCCTCTTGGCCGCCGAGTCTTGTGCTGCCGCCTGCTGCTCGAAGAGGCCGGGTGCATTATCCTCCCCGACCTGTGCCGGGAGCACATACCTCTCCCAGCGGGGAGATTGGGCGGTCTGTATCTCAGGAGAAGCAGAAAGGGACCGCTGGGCCGGAGAGTTCCCCATCCTGCCGGGCATACTCACCATAATCAGCAGTATCGCGGCTGCTACGGTTGAGGTGATGAAGGGTAAGGGACGCACAGAAGGCATGGAGGCCTCGCGCCGAGCCAGTCGACGGACAGCCCGCTTTATCGACCAGGCGATCTCCGGGCCTGCTTCAATGCCATCCAGTTTCTTCAGGTCGGTAACCAGCGCCTTCACACCCTCTAGACGCTGCCGGCACTCGGGACACTGCTCCAGATGAGCGGCAATCTCCTGTTCCACAGATGCCGGCAGGGAGCGGTCCAGGTAGGCCGAAAACGATTCGGCCACGAGCTGACAGTATCCGGATGATTTACGTACTCTCATGCCACTTACCCAACTTATCCTGCAGAATTAGTCTGCCTCTGTTTAAGCGAGATTTTACCGTACCGACAGGAACCTGAACAATACCGGCGATCTCCTCGTACGTCATCTCCTGGATGTCACGCAGAATCACTACCTCTCTGTATCTCTCCGGAAGCTCCTGCAACTCCTTGGCCAGTTCTTCCACCGCCATCCGGCCCTCCACGATGCGGTCGGGCCCGCTTCTGCCGTCGGGGAGCTCGACATCTGCTTCATTCTCCGAGCGGGAGGGGCCGAGGCGGAGCATGCGCCACCGCTTGCGTCTGCGCCATTCACTCCGGGCCAGATTTCCGGCGATGGTGTAAATCCATGTAGAGAAAGAGGCAATGTTCTTGAACTCGGCCCGTTTCCGCCACACACGGAGGAAGGTTTCCTGGAGAAGGTCCTCCGCCGTATCGGAATCCTTCAGGAATCTCATCAGGTAGCCGTAGAGGCGATCGTAGTAGCGGTCCACCAACAGATCGAAGGCCACCAGATTCCCCTCCAGGCTGTTGGAGAGGAGGGCTTCGTCTGACATCAGTGGCAGATCGGCTTGCTCTACGTCTTTTTTTGTCACTATTAACATACGGCCCCTATCTTCACTCTGGTTTTAGGACCGTCCTTCTCTCTTTTGGTTCCCTGAAAATAAATAATCCCCCTGCGGCAATTAACAGGGCAACCACCGGCAGCCAGTCCCCCATACGAGTATAAGGAGTTATTACCCGTTCCGGCCATACCTGCCCGACGACGGCACATTTTGTGTAGAGTGGAGTGGCACGGTGGATCCGCCCCCAGCGGTCTATCAACGCGGTTACCCCGCTGTTCGCGACGCGCATTATCGGTCGACGAAATTCCACAGCACGAAGTGCAGCCGCTCTCGTGTGCTGGTAAGGTCCGGTGGTCCGCCCGAACCATGCGTCGTTAGTTATGACGGCCAGGACCTGGGCTCCGTCTACCACTTCCCTCCTCGCCAGGCGGGCGAATACACTCTCGTAACAGATGAGCATCCCGATGGGTGGCACACCAGGTGTCGCCCCGGTGCCTCCCATCAGCGGTGCACCTTTACCCGGACTGAAGTCGGACCACCCCAGGCTCCAACCGGCCATGAAGCCCAGAACTTGCTGGTAGGGAACCCTCTCTCCGAACGGTAGTAGCAAGCGTTTTCCGTATATCTCCTCTCCCGAGGAGATATGCCGGTCACTAAACATGAAGGCGGCATTGTAATAACGATTTCTTCCCTCCTCGGGGATAGAAGCGAAAGCTCCGGTGAGAATCGGCACACCGATCTCTCCCTGCAGCTCCTGCACGAACTGTCGCGCACCCCATGGGCGGTTCAGATACTGCGGAATGGCCGTCTCCGGCCAGACAATCAGATCGAGTTCCTCACCCTTGGCCGCTATTACGGCCCGTGTGAGCCGTCCGTAGACATAAAGATTGTAATCCAGCAGCTGTGGGGCGAGCTTTACGTCAGGTCTTACACTTCCCTGGATCAGCCCGACCCGTAACGGCCTGACGCCCTCCTCTATCCATTTAGGAGCTTTCTCTTCTGCTGCCTGCCCGGTCAGCGCGGTGAAACTCTCCGCCTCGTCTGCTCCTCCGGCCCACAATACGATACGACCGTAGGCCAGGACCACCAGGGCAAGGGCTGCGGCCGGTCCGAACACCCTACAGAAAGTGGCTAACCGTATTTCAATGTTTTCTCTAGATAAACGATGTAATCCATTGTATACCATGCTGTTAATAGCAGCTACCCACAGGTCCAGTCCCCAGGCTCCGGCTAGAGCAGCTCCCTGTAAGGCGGCCGGTGTGTATGTCTGAGTAAGCGCCAGAGAAAGCCAGGGGAATCCCATCTCGCCCAGGCTTTTTACATATAAAAAACCGGTCCAGATGAAGGGAAAGAACCAGATACGGGCATTTTGGCGCACCCGGCAGAGAAGTAACGTGAAAAAACCGTCTACGAGCCCCAGGTAGAAAAGCGCGCCAAAAAAGCCTCCAGTGTGGCCAACGGCTATCCAGTAAAGTCCCAGCGTATTCACCAATACGCCCCAGACGACACCGTATCCAAATGCTCTTTTCCCCCTCAGACCCTCGATGCCTATCAGGTAGGGAACGAGTGCTACATATGCCAGCCAGCCGGTGGGAAATGATGGCTGGGCCAGGGTCAACAGTACCGCCGAGGCTAATAGATACTTCAATCGAGCTATAGATCTTACCCGACCCGTAGAGTGAGGACCCAATCCGTCTGCGGATGGAACTTGTCCGTCGATCTGCTGAAGGGCCTTAGAGCTTGTCACCGCGGATGCGTTCGCCGGCTCTGCCGCCCTCAGCCGCCTTGCGGAAATAGCGGACCGTGCGCTGCAAACCCTCTTCAAGCGGAACCTGCAGCCGCCACCCCCATGTCTCCCACGCCTTCACAGGGTCGATGACGGACCGTCTCTGTTCCCCCGGCTTGTGAGGACCGTGTTTTTCGTCACCCCCCCATGCCACAGCTTTGACCAGATCCCGGTATATATCCAGAACAGTGCTCTCCTTGCCCGAACCTATGTTGACGACTATCGTCTCCGGCCCATCGAGGGCGGCGAGGTTGGCGGCGACCACATCGCCCACGTAGATATAGTCCCTCGTCTGCAGACCGTCTCCGTTTATCGTTGGTTCACGTTCACTCAGCAGGTCGTGAGTGAATATGGCCACTACCCCGGCCTCACCGAGGGGATTCTGTCGGGGACCGTAGACATTGGCATAGCGGAGGGCGGCATAACCGATCCCATGCACTTCGTGGTAGGCGCCCAGGTATTTCTCCACCGCCACCTTGGCTGCCCCGTAGGGACTGAGCGGGCTGGTGGGATGGGACTCATCGGCCGGGAAGCGCTCCTGTTCGCCATAGATGGCACCACCTGTGGAGGCGAAGATCACACGTCCGACCCCGTGTCTGGTACAGGCGTCCAATATGATAAGTGTTCCCAGAATATTTATATCGGCATCGAAGCGAGGGTCCGCTACCGATCGCCTCAAATCCATCTGGGCCGCATGGTGGTTAACCACGTCCGGCCGGAACTTCTTGAAGACGCGCTCGACCAGCTTTCCGTCCCGGATATCACCCTTGAAGAACGGCACACCCGGAGGTAGCAGAGCCTCCTCTCCCGTACTGAGATCATCCAGTACTGCCACTTCATGCCCCTGCTGCAGGTAGGCATCCGCCACATGCGAACCGATAAAGCCCGCTCCACCCGTTACCAGAATTCGTTTCGACTCACCTGTGTCCATCTACCCTCTCCTGAATAGAATCTATATAGGCCTGAGCCTCGGGACCGGTGCGGAATGTATGCATCATGACGTCCAACTGCCGAAGGTGTGTCTCCTTAGGCTCATTGGGATAGAACACCGCCCCATCCAACCACCATAGACACCGTGTATGGGGATCAATAAAACAGTAAGTCACCATCGGACCGCCAACGAATTCCTCATCGTTCTGCCAGAGGCCGTACTGGCGTATAGCCCACCGCCCCTCGAATTCCACCAGCGTTCCGGTCGTACGATTCCGATTGACCAGGTCGCGGTTGTAGTAACGGAGGCATATATCGTCCCTGAAGTCCCACGACTGCTGGGCCACACGCCCGATAACAACCGGATCGGGATACTCTCCCCGGTTGATGGTCTGGCCCAGCTCCTCCAGGCTGTACGCCCAATCCAGCCCGCGCTCAGCAAGCTCCTCGAGCGGAACCCAGTAAGCGAAGAACCATCTCTCCGGCCCGTATTTTATCATGCGGACGAACGACTCCTCAGCGTGGGAGGCATCCATACGGAAACCCCATGGCACGCGGAGTGTGAACCGGTACTCACTGAACAGCGTATCTTCCAGCGCATACTGTTCGTCTGCACGATAGATCATGTCGTAAATCCGTTCGTTCAGCCGTTCCTCCATCAGTCTGAACAGGGTTTCACGGTTTAAGCCAAGATACTCTATCAAGCGCTCCCGGGTATCGGCGGTGATAATCAGGAACATCTGCTTCTTGTTGTACGGATCCTCTTCCACTACGTGTAATGCCCTCTTGTTCTCATATATCAACTGCCGCACTTCGGGAGAGAGCAGTTCCCGAACCTTCTCCGCGGCCGGCGTGAGATCTTCCAGGGGGGCACAGATCAGGAGATTTTTAAATCGACGGATGTGAACCCATTCATCCGGTTCCAGATGCCTCAACGTGAAGATGATTTCCAGCCTCGGAGTGTTGACTTCCCGCTTGAAGATATTCTCCAGGTAGGAACCGTATGTCGCCCAGTTCTGCTCGTCAGAGTAGACCATGATCTGG
>JAUVWC010000032.1 GCA_030604325.1 Candidatus Zixiibacteriota bacterium
CCAGCTGGCCCTGACCATGGCCCGTCAAAACCACTTCCAGTCACTCTACGACTATCGGGTCGCCCTGGCCCGGATTGAAAAGGCCGTAGGCCAGACGATCAGCTACTGAGGATATGGTTATGCAGAAACTGACAAATCTGTTGGAAAAACCGACGGCAGCGCTTGTGCTAGTTGCTGCAATAACAATGATGATGGACCTGCAGAGCTGCGCTCCCGGCGGCAGGGAGGACATGGCCAGGGAGGCGGTCGCCGTGGAGATCGTACTGGCAACCACCGGATCTCTGGAACAGACTATCCGGCTATCCGGTGACATCCTTGCGGGACGTTCCGTCAGGCTCTTCAGCCAGATCCCCGACCGCCTGACCGAAGTAGTGGTCGATGTGGGCGATCCCGTGCGGAAAGGCCAGATCCTGGCGCGGATCAGAGATGAGGGAGTTCGGGCTGGAGTCGACCAGATCGAGGCGAATCTCAGGGCCGCCTGGGTCACACTGGCGAACCTGCGCGACGAATACGCCCGTACACAGCGCCTCTTTGAGGCCGGTGCCGTTTCCAGCCAGACCCTCGAAGGACTGAAAACACAGCTCGAGGCGACCGAAGCCCAGGAGGAACAGCTGCAGGCGGCCCTCTCGGCGGCAAGAGCCTCGTTCCAGAACGCCGCAATAGCTGCTCCCTTCGACGGAGTAATCGCCGAGCGATACCTGGAAGCAGGTGATCTGGCCGGTCCCGGATTCCCGGTGTTTCGCATTGTGAATATGAACACGGTCAGGGTGGCAACCGAAATATCCCAGGAACGCCTGGGGCAGGTGCAGATCGGGATGCCGGGACGCGTGACCGTGTCCTCCTATCCCGGAGAGATTTTCGAGGGCGAAGTCATCAACATCGCTCCCGTGCTGGATCCCATGACACGGATGACGAAGATCGAGGTGGGTCTGGATAACAGAGACGGACGGCTGAAAGCGGGTATGTTCGCAGAAGTTCACCTGGTTGCGGCATCGGTGGAAGAAGGTGTGCTGATCCCGATAGACGCCCTTCTTGAGGAATTCCGCTATATAACGAACGCTCCCCTCCTCTCATCGGGCGCTGTCGCGGCAGACGCCTCTCTGGCCGAAGCTGAAGTCTACGTGGCCGAGTCCGATACAGCGCGCACGAGGAAGGTCAGGATCGGAATCGTAGGCGAGGAGATGGTTCAGATCGTGCAGGGACTCGAGGCCGGCGAGGCCGTCATCACGGTCGGCAAGTATATGCTTTCTGACGGTGCGGCCATCCACATCCGGACCTCGGATCGCGAGGAAGAGAAGGGAGGGGAGAGATGAACCTACCCGGACTGGCCGTTAAGCGGTCAGTTACCTTCAGCATGGTCTTTATCGCCATGACCGGCTTTGGGATCTTGGGTCTTCAGCTTCTGCCGGTGGAGCTCTTTCCCGATATCACTTTCCCTGTGGCAGTGGTCTTCGTCGATTACGAGGGCGCGAGCCCCGAGGATATGGAATCGCTGGTGACGCGGCCGATCGAGGAGGCTGTTTCCTCGGTGAGCGGCATCAAGAACATCACGAGCGACTCACGTCAGGGTGTCGCCTTCATCCTGCTGGAATTCGCCTGGGGAACCGACATGGAGACGGCGAAGGAGGAGATCCGGGAGAACCTCGACCTGTACGGGGATATGTTCCCGCAGGAGATGCGCGATCCTCTTGTGGTGGCATTCGACCCCGGCATGATGCCGATCGCGTTCCTGGGAGTATCGGGTGATATGCCCACCCATGAGCTGAGGGCGATAGCCAAGGACCAGATCGAACCACTGCTGGAACGGGTCCCCGGAGTAGCGATAGCGGCCACCACCGGTGGTCTCGACCGCCAGATCCAGGTCCGGCTCGATCCGGTGCGGATGCGGGCCCGGAAGGTGGCTGTTGGACAGGTGGTAAACTCGATCAGTATGGAGAACCGGCAGATGCCCGCCGGCACGTTCGACCAGGGCCAGATCACTTACGCCGTCCATACTCAGGGTAAATACACAGACGTCGAGCAGATCGCCGAGACGATCGTGGGGTACGCGGGTTCCTCTCCGGTCCGGGTACGCGACGTGGCCGACGTGGTCGACACCTTCAAGGAGGAGACGGCCGGCACCCACATCAACGGCGCGCCCGGCGTGCTGATGATCGTGATGAAGCAGTCGGACGCCAACACGGTGAAGGTCGCAAACCAGGTGCTGCGGGAAATACCATTTATAAACTCGATCCTACCCCCCGGTGTGCGACTGAGCACGATATTCGAGCAGTCGGGCTTCATAGAGCGCTCCCTCGGCAACCTCGCTACTACCGCTATCATGGCATTTATCATGGCGGCCATCGTGCTGCTCGTCTTCCTGCGCAATATGCGCGCCAGCATGATCGTGGTCATGAGCACCCCCCTGAGCTTGCTTTTCGCGTTCTTCGCCATGTACCTACTCGATCTGAACCTGAACATCATCAGCCTCGCGGGACTGGCCCTGGCCCTCGGGATGCTGGTGGATAACTCTATCGTCGTGTTAGAGAACACGGTCCGCTTCATCGAGGAGGGCCAGGATCCGATGGAGGCGGCCGTGAACGGTCCGAGCGAGATCCTGATGGCGATCGTCGCCTCCACTCTCACTACTATCAGCGTTTTTGTCCCCGTTCTCTTCGTGCCCGGGATCGCGGGTGTGATGTTCAAGGACATGGCCATCACCATCTGCGTGAGCCTCGCCGCCAGTCTCTTCGTGGCCGTGAGCCTGGTGCCGCTAATGGGGAGCCGGATGCTCCGACCGGAGGGTGAGAGAAAGCCCCTGCGGAGCGGGGCTCTACGGCACCTGAACGAATGGATCGGGAACAGGTTCGAGAAGTTGGAGAGCACCTACAGCCGGCACCTCGACTGGGTGCTCGGTCACCGCCGGCTGACAATCGGAGCGACCGTCCTCTTCTTCTTCGGCTCCATGGGTCTTTTCTTTGTCATCGACAGGGAGTGGTTACCCGAGACTCAGGAGGAGCAGATCATCATCCGGGCAGAGCGCGCGCCCGGCACTTCGATCAAAGAGATGGAACAGACCATGGCCCGCCTGGAGACCATAGCCATGGAAAATGTTCCCGAGGCCTATGCCATCACGACCTCATACGGACCCGGCGAAGGATTCGCCTCCTTCTCATCCACGGCCAGCAATCAGGGGCAGCTCGAGATCAACATCGTGGAAATCGGCCAGCGGGAGCGCAACACCGTCGAGATCCGAGATCAACTGATGCCCCTGCTCGAGCAGGAGCCGGGCGTGGAGCTGACCGCCCAGCTCGGTGGTGGTATGCATATGATGACCGGAGGAGACGTTATAATTGAAATCTACGGACACGATCTGGAGCAGGGTCAGGCGATTGCCATGGACCTGATTGAGGAGACCGGCAAACTGGACCATATCATCAATGTCAGCAGCTCCTACGCCAAGGGCCGTCCGGAGCTGGAGGTAAAGCTGAACCGCGATCAAATCTCTTCCCTGGGGCTCTCGGGGAGCGTGATAACCAGCACCCTGAGCACCTACATACGGGGAACAGTTGCCACATGGTACACCGAGGGAGCGCGGGAACACGAAGTGCTCGTACGGGCCGACAAGCCCTACCGGAACACCGCCGCGGCGATCCAGGACCTGCTGGTGGCCACACCCACAGGGGCCCACATACCGATGGCCGACTTTATCACCCTCGAACCCTCACGCGCTCCCGTGACGATCAACCGGAAAAACGAGCAGCGAGTGGTCTATGTGAATATCGACGTGGAGGGGGCCAAGCTCGGGAGAGTAACTCGAGAAGTCCGGCATCTACTCGAGAACTACAACTGGCCCGTCGGCTTCCAGTGGACGGTCAGCGGCGCCGCCGAGGATATGATGGAGTCCTTTTTCTGGCTCTTCGTCGCCCTCATGGGCGGATCGATTCTGGTGTACATGGTCATGGCCAGCCAGTTCGAGAGCCTGCTCGACCCGTTCATCATAATATTCACCATCCCCCTGTCCTTCGTCGGAGTCGCATGGGCACTATTCCTGACACGAACGGCTCTGAGCGTAGTGGCGATGATTGGCATCATCATCCTGGTGGGGATCGTTGTGAATAACGCTATTGTAATGATCGACTACATTGAGCAGCTGAGGCAGCGAGGACTCGAGATGTTCGAGGCGGTGAGAACTGCTGCACGGCGCAGGCTGAGACCGATCCTCATGACGGCACTCACCACCATCCTGGCTATGGTACCGCTGGCGCTCGCGCTCGGTACCGGCGCCGAGCTGTGGGCACCTATGGCCCGTTCCGTCATCGGCGGCCTAACGGCCGCTACATTTCTCACGCTGATGATAATCCCGACGGTCTACACCATCCTCGGTGATCTGCGGTTGAGTTTTGCCGAAAAGCGGGCTGCTAAACGCCGCACGCTCAGTCGCCGTTACGAAAGGATGTCCGAACGGGAAAGAGGAAGCGAGCCACCCGAGGTTATCAGCTAGTCACGGCGTTGCTGGGTGGGGGCCGCCTAGGGCTTAAACCTGCGCGGGCCGAAATCGGAGGAGACCTCCAGAACCGTCCGGCCGGTATCACGGGCGTGCACTTTCAACAGAAACTGATCGGGCGCCGTGCTGATGTAACTGTTGAAGGTGAACGAGACAGAGTCAGGCAGCGCCAGATAGGCGGGTAGCAGAGCACGCAGCTCTTCGATCGAGTTGATTTCACCCGATGCCGGATAGGCACCGGAACCGCTCTGCGAACGGTACATCTCCAGGCCCTGCCTGACCATCCTCAGCTCGGTGAGGGCCGAGGTCATGAGGGCCTGATCGATAGGAGTCGGTCCCCGCTCTTCCCCCTTCCCCCCCCGCAATCCTCCGCTCTGGACCATGAAGTAGGCCGCGGCCAGCACGATAACCAACACCAGTACCATTCCGATAAGACCCACTGCACCCGCTTCTCTGCGCATTTGGCATGCCTCCCCAGGTTCTTGCTGCAGGCAATACTATCTAGTTTCCGTCCGGAGTCCGCTCTTTGGACCGCGAAACCGCACTAGCGGTTGAGCAATCCAGCGTGAGCTGGTGAGCAAACGACCCTTCTGCCTATTTCCACCGAGGTAACTCTAAGTTAAGATAGTACATCCTCCTTCATGCTGAGCGCGAGTAATGTATGCTTGCACGGTCCGCCGAACCCTGGAAACGAATCTGGAGCAGAACGGTTACTGGCTAAGCCAGCTCTCGTTCATCTACCAGAAAGGTCAGGACCCGGCCGATGTGCTGGGTTACGAAGAGATAATAGAGGCTCTAACGGCAAAGATGTTTAAGGAGGCAGCCCAACGCTATTTCGATATGAACAACTACGTACAGGTTACTCTCTACCCGGAGCCAGGCAGGTGAAGGTGGACTGTTATTCCCACCCTTAACGGGGCGAAAATGGCGCGTACAATTTGATTTAGAGCACCGACTCCGATGGCCAGTTTATACCCACAAAGATCACCGAAAAGGGTATGACGATACGCATCCACCATGCCGCCGACCAGCATCTCAAGCGCCGACACGTCCGAGAGGAAGGCGTCACAGATGCTGCCCGAGCGGGAGGCAATACAGAACGACCTGCGCGCTGCCAGGGCCAAAATTGGACTATTTCAGTTCTAGGACACGAACCTGTAGCACCTTCTTGCTGGTATCGTCCTGAACGAATGCGACCAGCAGAAGCTGGTTCTCGTCGATCTCGTTCTTCTTCTCACTGAACCCTTCACCACTGCGGAATCTCTGGGGATTCTCCGATTCGTACTCGGTCAGATAATCCAGCAGATTCGACTCCAGCTGTGCGATATCCAGCGAGGCCGTAAAGTTGGCGCTCTCCTGACTTATGGCAAAACCATCATGGCCACCAACGAAAGCACGGACAACCATGCTGTGCTCACTGACGCCGTTACCGCCTTCAAAGTGTACCAGCCTCTCCGCAAGAACGATCCGCAGCTTCAGGTCTGAACCTTCCAAAGCTGCTGGATCCTTAACCATTACGGTGGCGGACACCGTCAGGCTCTGATCGGAGCGCTCACCTGCGAGGTCGATATTGACTGCGGGCGCCTCCTTCATTGCCTGTTCAATCGTCCAACCGTACAGTCCGAATTTGCCCTTTGCCGCCGCTGCTCCACCACCTCCCCCGGGCAGGAGAACGCCATTGACGAACGTAGTGGGCGTGCCGCCAACCACCCTTTCTTCGCTGTTGTAGTAATCCATCCGGGTAATAGTGTCTGGATTGGTCATCGGATCGGGTCCCGGTATGTGTTCGTGGTACACCAGAACAGCACTGAGCGAACTTGGGTAGAACGCAACCAATGCATCATATGCCAGGTCGGCTGCCACGCACGGAGGGCATTCGGAACCGGTAAACAGCTCAGACAGCACAACGCGGCCCGGCAGATCTCCGGTTGGAGTAAAGGTTCCGGAAGGATGCCAGGATCCCATCTCCTCCCCCAGTGACCTGAGAGTATCCGTCAAGCTGCTCTCCGCTCCATATGTTTCCTCCCAGAGAGTCTGCAGGGGCTCCATGATGGACGGGTGTGGATAGAGGCTGGCGCATTCAAGGTAGGTAGCGATCGCTTCGTCGGTCTTCCCGAGCTCCCGGAACGCCTTCCCCCGCGTGAGATAGTAATCGAGGTCATTGGGGGCAACCAGTTGACCAACAGGATCCAGTATTTCTAAGGCCGATTCGTAGTCCCCCGATTCCGCATACACCTGAGCCACGGCGATGCGGGCATTCTTGAACATAACCGCTCCCTTTTCAGGTCCACTCCCTAGCAGCACCTCAACCAGATAGGATTCGGCCTCATCCCAACGTCCCTCAGCGACAAGGAATTTGCTGAGTTCGGTCTTGTACTCGATGTAGTTGGGATCGTCGTCCGGAGCTAGTTCAACGACTTCCTTCTGCCGTTGGATTGCCGTAGAGATGTCACCCCTGGCAAAAGCGATGTGCGCCACCGTATCCACCACCATCGCCCTTTCCGCTTTTTGCTCGTCGGTCTCACCTTCAGGTAAGAGCGCCACGGCTGTGTCGGCCCATGCGGCGGCCCTGTCGAGCGCGGCGTTAGCTTCGTACAAATACCAAGCGGCGTTGTTGTAACCCATCGCTTCGTCTGCAACCTGCGCGTAGAGCCTTATATACAACTCTGCATACTTGGTCAGTCTTGGGTCTTCAGGATCGAGCTGGGCAATAGTCGTAATCCCTCGGTCGAGGACACCCTGTGTCAGGTAACCCGACTCAGGATACTTCTCCAGGAACTCATCCAGGAGCTTCAGTATTTCTTCCGGAGATTCGGCCTGCATGACCGCACGGGCCGCCTGCAATTCCTCACTGGTAGAGCGCTGCTGGGCTATCGAGATATCCGGTGGTAAGGCCAGGGCGACCACCACTGCCAGAACCAGACAGGTTCCAAAACGATTAAAATGATGATTGTTCATGGCTACCTCAGGGGAAATGGTGTGATTGTATAGACTCAGCCAATCGGCTCGCACGTATTTCAGTTTAGACTGTTTGCTAATGAGATTCCAGGGACAACTTCTCGGCAGGGATTATCCTGATAGCTAGATGGGGAAAAGAGACTCCAGCAGCCAGTTCACACCCACGAAAATGACGCAGAATGGTATCACCAGACGCATCCACCAGTAGAGCGCCCGATGGAATGGTCTCGATGTACCCTCCGCCAGCTCTCTTAGCGCATCTGAACGCTTAATGCACCAGCCGGTCGTAACGACTGCGAGCAGGGCGCCCAGGGTCTGCATGCCGGATCCGAAGAACAGGTCCCACCGGATATAGAGTTTCATATTGATCATGGGGAGTACCGCCAGCAGCATGACGATCCCGCAGACGACGGCTACCGCCCTGTTGCGGGTCAGACCGGTGTTATCCACGATGCCACCGACCAGCACTTCCAACGCCGCCACAGCTGAGAGGAAGGCGGCACCGAAGAGACCCGCGAAGAAGAGCAGGCCGAACAATCCTCCCAGCGGCATCTGCGCGAACGTCTGCGGCAGGGTGATGAATATGAGCGACGGCCCACTGTCGGGAGGGAGGCCGAAGGCGAAGACCGCGGGAAAGATCGCCAGACCGGCCAGCAGCCCGGCGGTCATGTCGCCCAGACCGGTAAAGAGGGCGGCTCCCGGTATTCTCTCCTCCCGGCCCAGGTACGACCCGTAGATGACCATGAACGTTCCACCGAGCGACATGGAGAAGACCGCCTGCCCCAGGGCGGCCGCCAGGACAGAACCGGTCAGACCTTCCAGGCTGAATCTGCCTACGTACCAAGCTATACCCGCCCCGGAGCCTTCCAGTGTGACAGCTCGCGCGACGAGGATGAGCAGGATCACGAGCAGCATGGGCATGATCACCTTGCTGACCCGTTCTATGCCCCGCCTCAATCCTCTGACCAGCACGATGCCGCACAGGCAGATGACTAGCGGGGTCACGATGAGCTGCAGCACGAAACTTGTCGTGCTGAAGCCTTTCTGGGGCGGCAGAATTGCCGACGAGTCAATATTGAGGCCGAAAAGAGAAGCCGCCTGCCCCACGGCGTGGAACCCGACCCAGCCGACGGTATTTGTATAGTATCCGGTGGCGAAGAACACGACGACGAAGAGGAAATATCCCACATACCGGCCGCCGGGCAGTCCACCCCTATCGAAAGCGCCCAGCGTGCCGCGCCGTGTGTGGCGGCCCAGGATCCACTCGGCCATCAGCGCCGGAATGGCCACCAGAAACACCATGAGCA
>JAUVWC010000031.1 GCA_030604325.1 Candidatus Zixiibacteriota bacterium
TCCCGATCGGGCTCTCCACGCTCAGTTTGCCCTGGCGCGGATCGGCTTCGGGCGGCCCCACAAGTGTGTATTTTTCCCGGCCACCGTCTGCGACGTCCTCGAGTGTTACCGTGGTGCCGATGTAACAGGCATCATTGGGGACGTTTTCTGTCTCCAGAGGGCGGGAGTAGGCCAGCATCTCCTCAAGCTCGGCGATGTGGCGCAGCACGTACTGCTGCTCCTCCTTGGCGGCGTCGTACTCGGCGTTTTCGGTCAGGTCACCATATGCTCTGGCCGCTTCGATGTTCTTGCTTACCTCGGGACGTCTTACGAACTTCAGGTGATGGAGCTCCGCCTTGAGTTGCTCAAAAGCTTTCTTGCTCAGGTAGGTCGGCTTTACCATACGATATGCCCCGATGTATGAACGAATAACACAAAACGGCTTCTCTCATCATAGAGAAGCCGTACCCGCGGTTTGTTGTCCGCCGGTCCGTACTGGCCCGGCCGGGCCAGACCCCATCACCTAAACGGAGGTGTGCAGCGGTGTCAACGGTTTTGTGGACAGCGCGCCCCTGGCCGTTCATCTGGGGTCCCCTTGCCTGGCCGGCTATAGTAGCTGCGGCAATACTCTTCTTCGGGGGGCTGTTGCTGGGAATGTGGGCCGAGCGTAGAGATGTGCGCTGGGCCGTCGCCTACGGGCGATGGGTGTTGCGCCGGCTGGAGGAATGGTTGACGAGGCGACGGCGCGGGTTCGCCGCTCTGGTGTTGCTTATTACCACCGTGAACGCCGCCGCCGCACTGCTTATCATTATGGTGGCCTACTTACCGCCTTTAAGCGTGGTGTTAATCATCGTGGCGGGTCTCAACACCGGTGTGATGGCCGAACAGGCGGGCGGATCGAAAGCCTGGCTCGCCCTGCTAATGCCTCATTCGTGGCTGGAGCTGCCCGCCGTGATTACGGCCTCAGCTGCGGCGCTGGAAGCATCTGCCGCCACTTTCGGCATCTCCTGGTTCCATCCACTGGCAGACACGGTCTGGGCCAGGGCATTTTTCCTGCGCGTTACACTTCCGCTGCTAGTGGGAGCCGCTATAATTGAGGCTACCCTCATGCTACGCTTGGGAGATAAGCGATGATCTATTCCAGCCCCGTCCTGCTCTTCACACCCGACGTCGGGGTGGAAGCAGCACTGCTTCGGCTGGCGGATGGCGAGCCTCACTATATGGCCCACGCCCCCGAATGGCAGGACTACTCCCGCCTGGCGGCACAACTCGCCTTCGACGTCGTGGTGGCAGACTACACGGTAGTAACAGCCGAAGACGGCTCCCTAGACATGAAACGAGTCGACCAGCTGATTGAGGAAGCCCTCGAGGCCAACTCCGAGACACGAATCCTAGTCTACAACGTTCCGGGCGAGGACGTGCTCCACCAGCTCATGACCGCCGGGGTTCACGATGTGGTACGCACACCCCTCTCCGTCGAGGAGCTCGGGCTCCGGATCGATAGGGCCTGCAAGACATACGCCTGGCTCGCCCAGCGCAACTATTACGTGGGTCAGAGCGGTCACATCTTTCAAGTAGACGATATCATCGGAGCGAGCCCTCAGATGCTGGATGTCTTCGACCAGGTAAGCAAGGTGGCACCCAGCCGTACACCCGTATTGATCACGGGTGAGACCGGATCGGGTAAGGAGTTGATCGCGGCTGCCATCCACTACAACAGTCCCCGCAAGGACCAGGCCTTCATCAAGGTGAACTGTGCCGCCCTGCAGGACACACTGCTGGAGTCGGAGTTATTCGGGCACGAGAAGGGTTCCTTCACTGGCGCGGTGCGACAGCGGATCGGCCGATTCGAGCAGGCACACGGCGGTACCCTCTTTCTGGATGAAGTCGGAAACATGAGCCCGGCCACCCAGTCCAAGGTACTCCGCGTACTGGAGACGCAGGAGTTCGAGCGGCTCGGCGGAACACGGCTGGTCCGTGTTGACGTAAGGATCATCGCCGCAACCAACCAGGTACTGGAGGACGCGATAGCCAAAGGAAACTTTCGTGATGACCTCTACTACCGTCTGAACGTTGTGACGATCGAACTGCCCCCCCTGAGAGATCGACCTTCCGACATCCCGTCATTGGCCCGCTTCTTCCTCAAGAAGGCCCGGTTCGAAGAACGGAAACATGTCCAGGACTTCACCCCTGAGGCTATAGAATTCATGCAGTCCTATCTCTGGCCGGGAAATGTCCGTGAACTGGAGAACTCGGTGGCCCGGGCGGTGCTTCTGGTGGAGGGGGAGTATATCCATCCCGAGGACCTGGCAATCTTCCACCGTCCCTCCCAGCGACTGCCCGCACAACCGGCGGAAGAAGTAACTTTACCGCCAGATGCTGTCGTCGAAACCGGGACAGCGGGAGAAGCCAGGGCCGATACCATCACAGGCGCTGAGGAAAGTGTAACTGATGAGGGTGCCCACATTCGTGGGGGAACCCACCTTGAGAATCTCGAAAAGGAAGCCATCTTGAGGGCGTTGGAATCCACTGCCTATGTACAGAGCCGAGCGGCAAAGCTCCTGGGCATCAGCCGACGTTCCCTCAACTACAAAATCTCCAAATACGGTATCACCCATCCCTCCTGGCGGGTGAACAGGCCCTCCTAAAATGACACACGTCCCGGTCGGAGAGGGGGTGCAGACCTCTCCGTCCCGGGACGCGCTCCCACACCAGTTGGCAGGCCGGTCACCCAGGGCTCGGCCGGCCGCGACGCCTAACTCGGTGTGTACATTAAACGGAGCCTCACATCGCAGCGCGGATCTTGGCCAGCCGCTTGTCCAGGTCCTCAAGCCGCTCCGCGACGCTATTGGCTCCGATGAGACCAACCTGACTCTTGGTCAAATACCCGTGATAAGTGTTCAGATCCTCACGAAGCTTGTCGATGGCGACCCTGACCATCCGCTGTCGTCTCGCGAGTAGCCGGAAAGCCTCGTTACCCCGCTCGAATGCCGCGATCTCACGTTCGTCGGCCCCTAGCGGCGGAATCAGGACAGGCACCTTTCCGGTACGCCATCCCTCGAAGGCCTGTGAGATCAATACCCAGGGATTCTCTTCCCCCTCGACGGGCTCTTCCTGCACCACACCGCTGCCCAAATTATTTCTCAGTGCCAGCAGCCGGGTCCCGGCCAAAGCCAGCACGAGCAGACCGAAAAGCGCTCCGGCGCCCAGGCTCCACGTTGGCAGCGGGACGATGCTCGACAGACCGGTGGCTCCGGCAAGAATTCCGGCCGAGGCCAGAGTCAGGCCGCCCACCGCTGCCAACTGCCACCGGAAACGACGAACATGTTCCCGGTGGGACATATCCAATGTCGATGCAGCAGTCATGTCGGCCACCCCCTCAGAATCTCGCACAGCGTTAACTCCATGGGATATCTTCTATTGCCGGTTTTACATAGCGCAACACCCGTGCCAACATGGGATCCCCGGGAGGATATCTTATCCAACTTGTCCTAACTAGTTATCAGATAGGAAGTTATGCAGTTTTTACACCAGAAGTTGTTCACGCCAGGTGGGGAGGCACTATCGTTCAGGGAAAGATATTTGTTACAATATCGTTATAATGTAACGGAATAGGTGCCATTTTAGTACAGTTTTGTAACATGAATCCCCTTCCGGCCGCATCCCCGGCCACATAGCACATGCCGGCACCCCTTAGCATACACCGGCTCACCACTATTGTCCCGAGTCAGAAGTCCGTTGAAGAACTAAGTGCACCGCTCCGTAATTACGGTGATGTATCGAGAGCGCCGAGGCGTCCGGCCAGCAAGGCACGAGGAGGCGCAACGCCGCCGGTGCGGATGCAGCGGAGGATGAATTCCGACGGATCTATGACTCGGGACACCAGCTATTATTAATGAAGCTACAAATCTCAGCCGGAGGGTGTGCCAAGCGGTAAAACGGGATGAAACCACTACGCGCGGAGTGTATCTTGGACGCTATGACAGCAGTGAAGAATGATGTGATCCCACCGGCCCCTCTGCCCGAGCGCCCCTTCCGACTCGAACTCACCTTCCTGTCCCATGCCCGAGATGGGCGGGGGGAAGCAGTCACTCATATGTCTGCCCGCGACCTGGGCATCCGGCTCGACAGCGTTGAGACCCGTGATATCTACCTGCTCGACTGCTCTCTCGACGGGGAGGAGCTCGAACACGTCGCGCGGGCGTTCGAGGACCCTGTGGTCCAGCAGGCACACCTGGGCTCGGCGCCCGCCCGGCCATTCGACTGGGCGATCCAGGTTGGCTACAAACCCGGAGTCACCGACAACGTGGGCACCTCTGCCAAGGTTGCCATCAGTGACCTGCTGGGGCGCGCTCTGACCGAGGATGAGAGCGTCTATTCGGCCACTTGTTATCTGTTGAGAGGAAAAATCGACCACGACGAGGCGTGGAGGGTGGCCACCGACCTGCTGGCCAACCCGCTGATCCAGAGCATTGAAGTGCGCTCCTTCGAACAGTGGGCTTCGCAGGCTCCCTCCACGGCTGCGCCGCGCATCACTTCCCGCTACGAACCTACAGTAGCGACATTCGACCTGGAACGCTCCGACCAGGAGCTGGTTGAACTGAGCCGCCGCAGCCTGTGGGCGCTGAGCCTGCTGGAGATGCACGCCATCCGGGACTACTGCGCCTCGCCCGATCAGCTAGAGATACGGCGCGGCCACGGTCTGTCCCGTGAGCCGACCGACGCAGAGATGGAGTGCCTGGCCCAGACCTGGTCGGAACACTGCAAACACAAGATCTTCAACAGCCGGCTCGACTATGAGGATACCGAGAGCGGCCGGCACCGGACCATCGACAGCCTGTTCGATACCTACATCCGGGGCGCCACCAGAGCCGCCGGCAAGGACAAGGACTGGCTCCTCTCGGTGTTCGAGGACAACGCCGGCGTGGTCCGCTTCACGGAAGACACCAACCTGGTGTTCAAGGTGGAGACGCACAACACCCCCAGCGCCCTCGACCCGTACGGGGGCGCGATCACGGGTATCGTCGGCGTCAACCGCGATCCGTTCGGAACAGGCAGGGGTGCCGACCTGCTCATCAATATCTGGGGGTACTGCTTCGCCTCCCCCTTCTACACCGGCGAGGTGCCCGAGGGATTAATGCACCCCCGCCGCATCCGTGACGGGGTGCACCAGGGTATCATCGATGGCGGCAACCAGTCGGGGATCCCTTACGGACGGGGCTGGGAGCTGTTCGACAAGCGCTACCTCGGCAAACCGCTCGTCTACTGCGGCACGGTGGGGATAATGCCGGCCACGTTGGCAGACGGGGCACCCAGTCACGAGAAGATCCTGCACCCTGGGGATGTGATCGTAATGGTGGGGGGCCGCATCGGCGCCGACGGCATACACGGCGCCACTTTCTCCAGCCAGGAACTCCATGAAGAATCCCCCATCCAGGCGGTCCAGATAGGTGATCCCATCACCCAGAAGAAGATGACCGATTTTATGCTCGAGGCCCTCGAGCTGGATCTCTTCACCAGCCTGACCGACAATGGTGCCGGCGGGCTCTCCTCCAGCGTGGGAGAGATGGCACGCTCCACGGGCGGTGCCGAGCTCGACCTGGCAATGGCGCCGCTGAAGTACCCCGGGCTGATGCCGTGGGAGATCCTCCTCTCCGAAGCCCAAGAACGGATGACGGTGGGCGTTCCCCCCGACCGGCTCGATTCCTTCGTGGAGCTGGCGGCCCGGCGGGAGGTGGAGGCCACCCCACTGGGGACCTTCACCGATTCCGGCTACTTTCACGTGCGCTACGGGCAGCAGACGGTGGCCTACCTGGAAATGGGATTCCTGCACGACGGCTGGCCCAAGCCGGTACTGCCCGCACGGTGGGAGCGGCCCGCAAGCCGCCCGCTGCCGGAAATCGCCGCTGCCCCCCAGCAGGTCCTGGAAGAACTTCTGAAAGGTGTCAATATCGCCAGCAAGGAGGTTAAATCCCGCCAGTACGATCACGAGGTGAAGGGGCGTACGGTCATCAAACCCTTCGTGGGAGTATCTGCCGACACACCGTCCGAGGCCACCGTATTTCTGGTCGATTACAACCGGCCGGAGGGCGTGGTGCTGGCCGAAGGGATAAACCCCTACTACAGCGATCTCGACACCCGGGCGATGGCCATGGCGGTCGTCGATGAGGCGGTGCGCCGGCTCATTGCAACAGGGGCACGGCCCGGCACTATTTCGGCCCTCGACAACTTCTGCTGGCCCGATCCTGTCGAGAGCCCCTCTACCCCGGACGGGCGCTACAAGCTGGCTCAGCTCATCCGCACGTGCGAAGGACTGTACGAGGCATGTGTGGCCTACGGAGTGCCGCTCATCTCGGGCAAGGATTCGATGAAGAACGATTCTACCCGGGGCGGGGTGAAGATAAGCATTCCCCCTACCCTGCTGGTGAGTGCGATGGGCAAAATCGATGATGTGCGCCTGGCCCGGACACCCGAACCGAAAGGGGCAGGTGACAGGATTTACGTTGTGGGCGAAACCCGCCAGGAGCTCGGCGCTTCCGAATTTGCCCGGTGGGCGGAGGCCACCGGCGGCGGGACTGCCGATTCCTCTACCGGCGGTGCTGAGGCTGGCGGGGGTGGGATAGACGCCGCCGTAGGAGGGAGGCCCCCCTCCACCGACCCCGCACGCCTGAACGAGAGATACAGGAAGATGGCCACCGCCATCGACAAAGGGATCCCCGAGAGCGTGAAGACACCTTCACTAGGCGGACTCGGGGCAGCGCTGGCGTGGATGGCTTTCGGAGCAGAGCTGGGTATAGAGGTTGACCTCGACCTCCTCCCGGTGGAAGGAGAGGTCGACCTGTGGGGCCGTCTGTTCAGCGAAAGTACCGGACGTTTCCTGATCACCGTTACTACACAGACGGCCGATGCCTTCGAGACCGCCCTGGCAGGAGAACCGCTGGCCCGCCTTGGATGCGTAACCAGCAACGGCCGCCTGGTCATTACTGCTGGCGGGAGCCCGGTTGTGGACGCCGATGTGCTGGAACTAAAAAGAACCTGGAAGGCCACCCTGGCCGGCTTCTAGTGTTCCGAGTCAGAAGTCCGTTGCAGAACTGAGGGCTCCGCTGCGCCGCTCCGGCAAGGCGCGTCGACGAGGAATAGCTGTGGCTATGGCGAGGAGAGGCAACGCCGCCGGTGCGGATGCAGCGGAGGATGAATTCCGACGGATTTTTAACTCGGGACACTGGGCGGCTTTGGGTCGGGTGACGGCTTTACCCGCGAGGGACTAACAGATGAGCGCTGCGAGAGAAGCGACACAGCAGACCACCCCCATGCCGCTGCCCGATGCGCCCCGGGTGCTCATTCCAACCGGCTTCGGTCTGAACTGCGAGGTGGAGACGGCACATGCCTGCCGGCTGGCCGGCCTTGCGCCCGAGCTGGTGCATATTAATGATCTAGCTGCCGGCCAGGTCCGGCTCTCCGATTACGGCATGGTGATCCTCATCGGCGGCTTCTCCTTCGGCGATCACCTCGGCGCCGGCAAGGTACTCTCCATCCGTCTGATGACCAGGTTGCCAACCTCTCTCGCCGAGTTCGTCGATGGGGGCGGTCTGCTGCTCGGTATCTGCAACGGCTTCCAGACGCTCAGCAAAATGAAACTGCTTCCCCGCCTGGACGGAGATGCGGTGCAGACGGTAACCGTCACCAACAACGATCGGGGACGTTTTCACGACGGCTGGATCAGGCTGGCGGGCAATCCCCACTCTCCCTGTGTGTTCACCCGCGGGCTCGACCGGCTCGACCTGCCGGTACGTCACGGCGAAGGGAAGGTCGTGACAAGCTCACCGGAGCTTACCCGCCGGCTGGAGGAGGAAAACCTCGTCCCCGTCACCTACGTAGATCCCGATGGCCATCCCACCGAAGAATTCCCGTACAACCCCAATGGTTCTCCTGGAGCAGTGGCCGGTCTCTGCGACCCGACCGGACATATTTTCGGACTAATGCCTCACCCCGAGGCCTATCACTCCCCCTACCTGCACCCGCAGTGGCCCCAGCAGCTTAGGTCAGGTTCGTTGCCGGATAAGGGGCCGGGACTGCTGATCTTCAACAACGCCGCCGACTATCTGAGAGAGCGGAAGTGACGGTCGGCACGGGAGAGAGCCGACCACGCCTCCCGCCCACCACCTGGAGGTTCGTGACCTTCATGGCGGCCCTTGTGGCCGCCATACTGTTGCTGCGCAGCGGGGTCCTGGGTCTCGAGTGGACCCCGGAGGCGCTGCAGCGCAGGGCGGCCGCCGCCGGTTGGGCCGGACCCCTGCTCTTCATCGGCGGATTTGCCCTGCTCACCAACATACTGTTCCCGACCAGCATTATGATGGTGGCCGCCGGTATGGCCTTCGGCTGGAGCACCGCCATCATGATCGCCATCCCCGCCTCGTTGCTCGCCTACGCGCTCGGGTATGCTCTGAGCGTTTACTTCGCGCGCGAGGCGGTGCGCGGCTTGCTCGAGCGCATGGGGTGGCTGCATCTGCTGGAAGGACTGGAGCGCTGGCCGGCACTGAGAGTCTCGTTCACCGCACGGTATGTGCCCATTCCGGTCGGGGCGCAGAGCTATCTGCTCGGGCTGGCCCGCCTGCCTCTGGTCCCCTACCTGCTCGGCTCCCTCGCCGGCTCTCTGCCCTGGCTATTCATCTTTGCCCAGCTGGGCTCATCGGCCGGTGCCCGGCTGCGCACTCCTTTCTGGCTGGGCCTGGCAGCCTATTTCCTGCTGGTACTGGCCACCGACCGCTGGTGGCATCGGCGGAAGGCAAAACTCTCTCCTTAGTGCACCGCTTAATGCACCGCTCCGTAATTACGGTTACGTATCGAGAGTGCCGAGGCGTCCGGCCGGCAAGGCACAATGCATCGGTGCTCGAATGCAAGCGTAATTGCGGAACGGTGTACTTAAA
>JAUVWC010000113.1 GCA_030604325.1 Candidatus Zixiibacteriota bacterium
ATCAGCACCAGGCCCGAGGCGGCGAGCACACTGCCCACCCCGATCGACCAGCTCGGCTGCCCGCTCAAGGGATTGCCGACGGCCTGATCCATGGTAGCGCCCAGAGCCAGGTGGACCAGGGGGACGGCAATGGCGAAAACCAGGACGTAGATCGCGTGAACCATGACCGTAAGAAGCTACCACTCTTTGCTCGAGTTGTGCAGCATCGATCCATTCCTCTCTTCTGATTTGGTAATTACCCGCTCATGCGAGAAACGCATGAGCCGCATTACTTTTCCTGCCAGCAATAAATGTGTGTAACTCCTTGTCGGGGAAGGGATTAGAAGCCCGGAGGGAGCTATATCAAAGAGCTGGTTGCCTTGAGGATGGGCAGCAGAGTTGCTTTGATGTCACGATCCGTGTGCGATATCCGGCGCAGAATGGAGAATGGAGTTGCTCCTTCGAGGGGCACACCTAGATTGGGCCTATTCTATACCACTCGCCACCACCTGCGCTGCGCCCGTCGGCAGCGCCAACGCGCACCAGGAGGACTCCCCAATGGGTATGTACCTGGGCATCGGACGAAAGGCCCGCCGTTGTTACGGCTTCGACGAAGTCGCCCTCGTTCCCGGCGAGGTGACGATCAATCCCAACGAAACCGACACCTTGTGGGAGTTCGGCGGTCACCGCTTTCAAGTCCCTATCATTGCCAGCGCTATGGATGGCGTGGTGGATGTGACCTTCGCCATCGCCATGGGGAAGCTGGGCGGGTTGGCGGTACTCAACCTGGAGGGGGTCCAGACGCGGTACGAAGACCCGAGCGAGCCTCTGGCCGAGATCGCCAATGCTTCCAATGAGGGGGCCACCCATCTGGTTCAGAACCTCTATACTCCACCCATCCAGGAAAAACTGATTACAAAGCGGGTTCAGGAAATCAAGGAGAGGGGTGTCCCCTCAGCGGTTTCCGCCATTCCGCAGCGGGCGGAAAAGTTTGGCAAGCTGGCCGCGGACGCAGGAGCCGACTTCTTCGTAGTGCAGTCTACTGTCTCTACAGCGCGGCATATCTCGAGCGAGTATGAGACCCTCAATATTGAAAAGTTCTGCCGGGATATGCCGGTTCCGGTCATCGTGGGGAACACGGTAGGTTACGACGTCAGCCTCGAGTTGATGGAGGCCGGTATCGACGCGTTGCTGGTCGGCATCGGTCCCGGGGCGGCCTGTACGACACGGGGCGTTCTCGGTATCGGAGTCCCCCAGGTGACAGCCACTATCGACTGTGCGGCCGCCCGGGACTTCCATTACAAATTCACCGGCAAGTACGTACCGATCATTACCGACGGCGGTATGCGGGCTGGCGGGGATATATGCAGGGCTCTGGCCTGCGGGGCGGATGCCGTAATGGTGGGGAGTGCGTTTGCCCAAGCCGAAGAGGCGCCTGGGTGCGGCTACCACTGGGGTATGGCCACCCCGCACGCCAACCTGCCGCGGGGTACGCGCATTCATGTGGGCACGACCGGAACACTCGAGGAGATCCTCTTCGGCCCGGCCCGGCTGGATGACGGCAGCCAGAACCTGGTCGGTGCCATCCAGACCAGTATGGGCAGCGTGGGGGCACGAAACATCAAGGAATTTCAGGTTACAGAACTGATCATCGCTCCTTCGATCGGTACCGAGGGTAAGGTTTTCCAGAAGGCTCAACGGGTCGGGATGGGGAAGTAGGTAGCGAGGGGCAGGGGAGATCGAGGATGGTTTCCACCCCCTTCGAGGTTATTCTGCTGGGGACCGGCGCGGCCTTTCCCCCTATTGAGCTAGAAAATACCAGTCTGGCTCTTCGGTGGGAAGGAGGGGTGTGGCTGATCGACTGCGGTGGCTGCCCTCATCGTCGGCTTCGGCTGGCCGGACTCGACCCGCGGCAGCTGCGTGGAGTGCTGATAACCCACGAACACCCTGACCACCTTTACGGTCTCCCCAGCCTCGTCCACTGCCTGATTCCGACCCCCCGCACGGAGCCGCTTACTATCCTTGCTCCCCCGGCCGCACTGCGGTGCGCGAATAAGGTATTGGAAGCCTTCGCTATGCTGGAGCGTCCCGAAGTACCACTCCAGCTGGAAGAGATCCCCCTCATCCCGCGCTCCTCGGTCAAGCATTGGCTCGAAACCGATCCCTCCACTGAGCCGAAGTGGGAACCTTTCCATACAGCTGATGGCCTGCAGCTGTGGGCAGCGCCCGTCAATCATACGCTGGAAACGGTTGGAGTACGGGCGCAGTGCGGCGGTCGGGTAATGGCCTACTCCTCCGATACGGCTCCCGGCGATGGGGTGGCGCTGCTGGCCCGCGGGGCTCACCTGCTGGTTCATGAGGCGACATTCCGGGAGGCGAACCGCGACCAGATGCCGGCCGGGCACTCCACCGCCCGTGATGCCGGCTTGGCTGCCGCCGACGCGGGGGTGGAAACGCTGGTGTTGGTACACTTTCTGGAACCGACCCTCTCCCAACCCCAGGCGCTGATAATGGAGGCGGCTGTGGTCTTTGCAGGGCGGGTGGAGATCGGCCAGGAGTTGAAGAGGTACGAGGTATAATAGGTACTGTCAAACCAGAGTCAGGTCGCTGCTTCAGGAAGGATTCTGCGCCGATCGTACCAGCTTCGAGAGATTCGATTTAAGCCGGTCGGCTTTGTTCTGGTGGTGCAGCCCGCGGGCAGCATAGCGGTCGAGCAGAACAGAAACCTTCTTCAGGAGCTCGGGGGCCTGGGCCGCACCCGGGTCCTCACGGATCCTCTTCGTAAGCGAACGAATCTGGGATCTTCTGGTCCTGCTATGCAGCCGTCGCTTTTCACTCTGGCGCAGTCGTTTGGCCGCTGACTTGTGTGTCGGCAATACCTTTCCTCCTCGAGCCCGCGGCTGCTCTGGCGGTCGTGGCGCGGGAAAACTAACTTGTTACCGAGCCGGCGATTCCCTTGCTGTCTCACCGTGAATTCCAGGTGGTGGCAAGGCTACCAAGATGGCAGGTATGCCTTTCCTGTCAAGGCTTTACCCTGGGTGCTGTAACGCTGCATTGCGCCAGCGGAAGAGGAAGTCGATGGGGTAGAGGGGGTAGAGGGGGTAGAGATAAGGGGCAGATTATGGAAACCCGAGAGCTTCAGGTGATCGACGCTTTCACCGACACCCCTTTCCGGGGAAATCCTGCCGGAGTTGTGCTGGCCGCCGGCGGTCTCACCGACGGGCAGATGCAGGACATCGCCCGCGAGGTGCATGCCTCCGAGACCGCTTTCGTGTGCGGCGGACGGTTTCCCGATCCGTTCAGGGTCCGGTTCTTCACCCCGGCCGAAGAAGTTCCTCTGTGCGGACATGCGACGGTGGCCACCTTTCACGCGCTGGCCTGGGCGGGTACTATCCCGCTGGTGGAGGGAGAGATGGTGGTCCAGCTGGAAGCGAATGTTGGGTTGCTGCCTATCCGTCTCAAGGTCGAAGGGGAGAAGCTCACCGGGTTGCTGATGGGTCAGAAGCCTCCCGTGCAGGAGCCTTACCGGGAGGACCTGGCCCCACTGGCGGCAGCTCTGGGTGTGTCCGGGGATGCGGTGGAGGAGGGGGATGAGAAGGTGGGCCCGCCGGCGGTGGTGAGTACGGGTTGTCGCTGCCTGCACGTGGCCCTGCCCGAGCTGTCATCGGTTACGACCGCCCGCCCGGATTTTCGCGCCCTCGCCAAGCTGAGTCGCAATCTGGATGTAGTTACGATACAGATGTTGACACTGGAAACTGAACTGAAAGAGGCGTACGTTCACGTTCGCACGTTCGCCCCGTTGGTCGGTATCGATGAGGATCCGGTCACCGGTACGGCCGCCGGCTCCCTGGGAGGGTATCTGGCCTACATCAACTACCTGCCCGAAGGCAGCGACAAGCGACGCTTCCTGGTGGAGCAGGGCGTCGAGGTGGGCCGGCCCGGCCGCATTCAGGTGGAGCTGCAGCTCGTCGGCCAGTCGGTGACGGAGGTATGGGTCGGCGGCCGGGCGGCGGCGGCGTTCAAAGGAGAGATACAGATTCCCGGCACTTGATGAGGGCCGGATGTTATATTTAGGAGTCCGCAGGTGTGAACCAAACGGCTGCGTGGTACGTCGATACGGTGATATCGGGAGAGGGGCCCGACCGGCTGCGTTCGGTAACCTGGGCGATGAGGACGGTGATTAGGGGCGCCGGCCATCGTTGCATGAGCAAAAGGAAAGTGCGATGAGGAAAGAATCCTCCGGAGACGAAACATTCGTGGCACGCCCATCGCTTCCGGCAAAGGTGACCCGTTGCACCGCCGGCCTCACTGCGGCGGTGGTGATGGTATGCGCCTCTCTGCTGTTGCTGCCAGGGCCTGCCCACGCGCAGTCCGAGTTCTTCGGGCGTAACAAGGTCCAGTACGACCATTTCCGCTGGAAGACCCTCAATACTCCCCATTTCATCATCCACTATTATGAGGGAGAAGAAGAGGCGGTCCACGATGCCGCCAGGATCGCCGAACGCTCCTACGCCTACCTCAGCCAGATCCTCCAGGTCGATCTCAAAGACCGCATTCCGCTGCTGCTCTACGCCGACCACCAGGATTTCCGACAGACGAACGCGGTGGTCGGCATCGGTGAAGGCACCCAGGGGGTGACCGAGTCGCTCAAACAGCGGGTCATCATGCCCATGATGCCCACCATGGAGAACTTCACACACGTCCTCACCCACGAGATGGTGCACGCCTTCCAGATGGAGATCATGGGCACCGGCAATTCCCTCAACCCGCTCCAGTGGCAACCGCCTCTGTGGGTGATGGAGGGGATGGCGGAGTACTTCTCTATCGGGATGGATCCGAACACCGAGATCTGGCTAAGGGATATGGTGCAGCGGGACGAGTTCATGGGCCTGACGGAATTCGAGACCGTGCAGGACATAAGGGTCTACCGCATGGGCCAGGGATTGTACGACTTCCTGGGTGAGCGCTACGGGAAGGAGTCGCTGCGCCGCTTCTTCAAGGAGACCGTGCGCACCAGGAGCTGGTCGATGGCACTCCAGCGCGTGTACAGCCAGTCGCCGAAGGAGCTCTCCGAGAAGTGGAAGTCCCACCTGCAGTCGAAATACGGGAGCGCCATCGCCGAGCAGACAGAAGCCGATTCGATCGCCACACGGCTCGTTGAACATAAAGGATTGATCTACAACCTGAATCTTACTCCTTCCATCAGTCCCGACGGCGACCGGATCGCGTATATCGCCAATGTGGACCTGCGCGACGGCATCTACATCGCCGATGCCGAGACGGGCGCATCACGCCGCGCCCTGGCTTACGGCGGCTCCTCCGGCTCCCTGGAAATCATAGACTTCTTCGAGTCGACGATGTCGTGGACGGATGATGGACAGACCCTCGCC
>JAUVWC010000241.1 GCA_030604325.1 Candidatus Zixiibacteriota bacterium
CCCGGCTGGCTACATCGGTGGGGAAGGCGATGTTATCCGCTTCGTTTAAGGAGGGGATGCCAACGATGATTTCCGCCGACTTGACTTTCTGAGGATTCTCTACAATGTCGTGCACCGGCAACCTCTGGTGGTTTGTGACAAGCAGGACGCCCGACGCCAGCTACAATTGAGCGCAATAATATGACACTGCCGGCTGCTCTACAAGGGGTACTATAGGCTGCTCCGGTGGCGGACTTGCGGCCCGTGCCCCTCATTCTGCCAGACATTAAACGGTTTAGGAACGATGACTGTTTAAGTAGTTCCAGATATTTAGGCATCCGAATCGTTGCATCAGTTCAATGCGGTCCCTATCTTTTAAACGACGATGTTCGCTAGGGGTGTCCTGCAGTATCTCGCGCAGGGCTGAGAGCACACCCTCGAACCTGATCCGGGTAATGCCGGCGTAGGAAAGCAGAAGAGGTGCTCCATGAGCACGCCAGATGTCACTGATGACGCTGATGAGCGTTTCGCCCACCTCACTTTAGGTAACAATCCCTCCAGCAATCAGCAGGGAACCACACCAGGGAGCTTCGCGCGACCACCCCAGGTAGGAACACCCTACGCTTTTAGTTCCCCCGACACCCCGGGGATGCCCGCTCCATCGGAGAAGACGGCATGGGATTTCCTGCCGCCGGCGTGGCGGCTTGCGGATGGATCTGCCGTCGCCCCCGAAGGTTTTCAGCCCCTTACGCAGTTTGAATACGCCCGGCTGGGGATCGTTACCCCCGAGATGAAGAGGGTTGCCCAGCGCGAGGGACACCTGACGGGCGAACAGGTACGTGATGAGGTCGCCGCAGGGCGGATGATCATCCCCGCCAACAAGGTGCACCTCTCCTACAACCTCGACCCTATGTGTATCGGCCGGGCCGCCACGACGAAGATCAATGCCAACCTCGGTGCCTCGCCCGTCTCCTCCGGCATGGAAGAGGAGGTGGAGAAGCTTCACTGGGCGGTTAAGTGGGGCGCCGATACCGCCATGGATCTCTCAACTGGTGGTGACCTGGATGAATGCAGAGAAGCGATAATCCGTGAGGCGACCGTCCCCATCGGCACGGTGCCGATCTACTCGATGATCGTCGGCCGCCGGATCGAGGATCTGACCTACGACGACATCCTCCAGGAGATCGAGAAACAGGCAAAGCAGGGGGTCGACTTCTTCACCCTTCACGCCGGGGTGCTCCGGGAGCACCTTCCCTACATCAAGGATCGCCTGATCGGTATCGTGAGCAGAGGAGGATCTCTGTTGACGATGTGGATGCTCGCCCACAACAAGCAGAATCCGATGTACGAGATATTCGACGATATCTGCGATGTGATGCGCGAATATGACGTCGGTTTCTCGCTGGGGGATGGGCTGCGCCCGGGCGGGCTCGCCGATGCCACCGACGAGGCCCAGCTGCGTGAGGTGGAGACTCTGGGGGAGCTGACCGAACGCGCCTGGTCCAAAGGCTGTCAGGTAATGATCGAGGGCCCGGGCCATATACCGTTCGACCAGATCGAATACAACGTGAAGTACGCTCGGAACGCCTGTCACGGAGCCCCCTTCTATGTGCTGGGTCCCCTGGTGACCGACATCTTCCCCGGCTATGACCACATCACGTCGTGCATAGGGGCCACCGCAGCCGCCTACCACGGGGCGGCGATACTCTGCTATGTCACTCCCAAGGAGCATCTAAGCCTGCCCAGGAAAGAGGATGTCAAGCAGGGGTGCATTGCCTACAAGATTGCGGCCCATGCGGCGGATGTGGCCCTGGGGATACCGGGCAGCCGCGACCGGGACGATGAACTGACCAAGGCCCGGGCCGCGCTGAACTGGGAGGAGCATATCAAGCTGGCTTTCGATCCCGAGACCGCACGCGCCTACCGTGTCGAAGACCATGATGCTGATGAAGATTTCTGCTCCATGTGCGGCCACGACTGGTGTGCTGTGCGCATGAGCAGGGAGATCGAGATGTTCGGCTCCGGCAAAGCGAAGGAATACACCAAGCTCGCCCAGCAGACGCAGGAGGCTGTCGGAGAGGGGGCGGGGGAGAAGGCACCCTGCCACAGCAACAACGTTGATGAGGCGTCCGCCCGCCGGATCCAGAAGGAGCAGCTCGAACGGAGCTAGTGTCCCGAGTCATAAATCCGTCGGAATTCTTGCACCGCTCCATCCGCACCGGCGGCGTTGCGCCTTCTCGCCATAGCCACCGCTATGCCTCGTCGACGCGTCTGACCGGAATGCATCGGCGCTTGAATGCCATCGTAATTGCGGAGCGGTGTACTAAGGAGGCAAAAGTTGGCAGATGATCCCGGCCTGCCGGAACTTGTGTTCCCGAACTTCCTCAACCTGCCGCCCGAGGCGTCCGACCAGGAGCGTAGTGGCATCCTGCTCCTTCCGCTGCCGCTCGATCTTACATGTTCGTGGAAGAGGGGCACTGATGAGGGCCCGCGCGCGATTATCGAGGCCAGCCATCATATTGAGCTCTACGACGAGGAAGTCGGCTTCGATCCCGGCGCAGCCCTCGGCGGCATCGCCACTCATCCCGCTCCCGAGCTGCCTGTCGACCCGCAGGCGGCCTCAGAAGCCATCGAGGTCCTTGCCACCGGCCTGATCAGGGAAGACCGGCTGATGATATCCCTCGGGGGTGAGCATGCGGTCACCTACCCGCTGGTAAAGGCGCACCGGGAGGTCTGGTCCGACCTGTGTGTGCTGCAGATCGACGCCCACGCCGACCTTCGCGACAGCTATAAGGGTTCCCGGTACAACCATGCCTGCCCAATGCGCCGCATAATGGATCTGGGAGTTCATGTGACCGCCGTTGGCATCCGCTCGGTCGATGCCGGCGAGGCCCCGCTGCTGGATGGCGAGCTGCGTACGACGTTCCTCGCCCACCGGATTGTGGGCAGGCTGGAAGAGAGAACAGACGAGATCGCCTATTCGCTGCCGGGAGAACATGTCTATCTCACCATCGACCTCGACGGACTCGACCCTGCGGTGGTGCCGGCTGTCGGTACTCCGGTACCCGGCGGCCTGGACTGGTCTGAAACCCTCGCATTGCTGCGCGCCATCTTTAAGGCTAAGAAAGTTGTCGGCGCCGATGTGGTAGAGCTGAGTCCACGCGAGGGATTGCACCACTCCGACGCCGTGGCGGCGCGACTTGTCTATAAG
>JAUVWC010000222.1 GCA_030604325.1 Candidatus Zixiibacteriota bacterium
GCCGCATAATCTATCGCCTCAATGTTACTCTGCATGGTGACACGTGCATCCAGGCCGGCTTTAATGCTGTCGAGCATCGCCTTCCGCTCCAGCAGAGGAGAAGCCCGATCTACCAGCAGGCGCATCGCGCTGGTCTGGTTCGTGATCTCGCCCCTCTCTACATACTCCATTGCCTCGAGGCGCCGCAGGTAGAAAGGTAGCGCCACGAGGGCCATTACGATGATAAAGCTGATCGCTATGATCTGCTTCACCGTACGCGGATAAAAGTACCCCTCCCGTTCAGAGTAGGGGTAGGCGAAGTTGGCGCCCCTTATCACCCTGGCCCCCGGCATCAGACACCTCCCTCGCTGTTGAGCCGCAGCGCCAGCCCCAACGGAAGGACAAGGGTACCGGCCGTGATTCCGGAAGGAAGAGTAATCCTGTCGTCTTCCTCGACGACCTCCTGTAGGGTCCTCACTTCCACGGAAAGACTATCGCCCAGGAAACGTTGAATACGGCGGGTAATGGCCGGGTCGGGGATGATACTTCCGTTCGCCAGGTAGAGGGTCTCAATAGGAACGCTACGAGACTCAACACTGAAGAAGTCTACCGATCTGTAGAGCTCGCGCAGGAGCCGCTCCGAGCGTCGTTTTCCTGCCTCATCAGGGGTCAGTGACTGCACGCCGTGCTCCAGCAGCCGGCTGTAATAGAGTCCATGGTCCACTACGAAGTTGACCATGCTGTAGGTATCGTTCAGATAGAGCACGGCGTAAGTGCCCAAATGGTCAGGGCCAAGAATGAAATTGCATCCCCGGGTCAAAGCAGCCTGATTTGTCTCCAGGCTGCGCAGAACAACTCCCTGTCCGGCGAACACCTCGCAGAAGCCCAGATAAGCCCCCCGTTCAATACCTATCACCATCACACGGAGTTCCTCCTCACCAGGTTCGGCAGCACCCCCCGGCGAGGCTTCGGTCCCCTCCTCCCCCCCTCCCGGGACGTGAACGAAACGGGTGATCGAGAAATCATAGACGATCTCGGCCCTCGGCATCGGCAGGTACTCCCGGTAGCGCAATTCGACCATCCGCGCCACCTCCTGCTCTGTCAGTACCGGAAGACTGATGAACTTCAGCAGCACATCACGGTCGGCAAACGAGGCAAAAACGGGATATTTCTTGAGCTTATTGAGCACACCGATGGTCCACGGCTGCATCAGAGGTCCACCAGTGACAACCGCCTCCCGGAGCTCGGATTCCGTCTCCGGCGGTGCCGTATCTTCTGGTAGTGGTTCCGGAGCGCCGTCGAATCGCCGTGTGCCCCAGATGCCAACCCGGTACCGTCCGCCAGCAACGGGCAGCAGCTCGGCATACTTTACCGTGTCCCCTTCGACGGAAAGGCCCATGGCACCGGTGGCTCTTCTCCAGGGGAGGTCCATCAGAACCCCAACCACGACATGATGTGACGCCGCTGGTGGAGAGCAATTGTGGGATATACGCCGGCGGTGAAGGGGGCAGACGGCTGCGTCAGTATCGTATCGGCGTAACGGACAAAGGTGCGGACCATCAGGTGCACCTTATCGGCGATAAGCGCCCCATCCACGTAGCACGTGTCCGGCGAGGCCGGGCTGCTGTAAAATTCGTCCCGGACGTATACCAGACCGTTGAACTGCCGGGTTCCCGCATAGCGTATCCTTATACGGCCCTTGCTTACGATGGCAGGATAGCGTTCATCCGGACCGGGGAGGGTAAGAACGAGGGGGGTTATGGTGACGTCGCCATCCTCAAACGTTAATTGAGAAGAAGAATTGGGGCAGTAAAGTGTCCCATCCAGAGTAATGCCCTTCTCAAATGTGCCGCTGGTCGAGTAGTCCCACACCCAGATCCCCATCGGGTTGGTGCCGCTCGGACCGAAGCTGCCGCCTCCCGGATAATTCAAGTGAAGCTCGTCAGCCTCATAGACTGTAGCATCACCGGTGACCTTATACTGGTAAGGAGGAGAATCGGAGAGCAGAACCTGGGGGATGACATCCGTGAACAAGGGAGCGTTGACCTGGATATCCAGAATCCCACTCCAGTAAGGATCGACACCTGTGCCACCGGCCCACGTAATGGTTCCTCCGACCAAGAGGCGTGGGCTGCCGGCGGTAGGACTTTCGAAAAAGGTATCGTCGTCTACATCGGGGTCACTCCCCGACATCCAGACACCCTCGCCACCCTCCACCCCGGTATTATCCTCCAGCTCGAGTTCGCTCCCGGCCACAATCGCGTAGTAGGTGCGCGGATCCTGGCTGGGAATCAATACATCTCTATAAATGTCGAATGAAGCCTTTCCACTGAACCCTTGCGCCCACATAAGTCGTTTGTACGCAGGATACCCAAGTGGGTACGCAAGCAGAACTGTGAGCGAGTCTACACCGTTGTCCCATATCAGCATTGTGAGCGTCGTATCCAACGGGGGTGTGGTATCCTGAGGCAGCTGTAGCGCCCACGCCTGAAGTGAGTCGTCCACCGAGAACATATAGGATGCACTAGAAGCAGCAGATTCCGCGTTGTAGTAGGCCTGCGTAGTCCGGTGGTGGCTCTGGGCGATGCGCACGTCCGCGGCCATCATCAGCAGGAAAGCTGTACTCAATACGGCCAGCATTGAAATCAGCAGCAGGCTTCCCAGCAGCGCCAGACCTTCCTGACTTTGTAATTGGCGTGCTCGCATGGCCCTTTATTGCACCAGGATAGGGTTTTCGAGAGTAACCATATTGCGCAGGTGGACCGTGTAGCCCTCCTCCTGCAGGCACATGTCCACCTCGATGAAACGGATGGCATCCACAGATCCGGCCAACCCGAAGGCGGCGTTGCGATAAGTCAAGGAGAAGGAGGCGATTCCGTCGGCCATTACCTCCTCATCTCCCCCATTCTCTCTCCTCTTTATCTCACCGCTACCCGAGTAAAACCGGAAATACACAGTCTGGAAATCTCCGTTGGTTTCCTCCTTACGGCTGAATAGGATGTTTTCGGAATCATATGTGTAAATCTCATCAGCGTACTTCAGCTCGTTGACGATTCGCATCATGGTCACACGCCCGCTCTGCACAGCGGTCGAGCGGATGCGACCTATCGCATAGCTGTCGAGGGCGGCGTTGAGGATGGTGTAGAGCACCATGAACACCACACTCGCCAGCATGATAGCCATCATGAACTCTATCAGGGTCAGACCCCGCTGGCCCCGCAGGTGCCGAAGGCGACTGCTCATGGCTGGCGGGCCAGGAAGAGTCTGAGTGAGGTCCGAAGGCCGGTATAGATGTTGGAAACCCCTACTTCAATACGCTTATATGGCGTTGGTACGGCCGACACATCCCCTGTGGTCTCATCAATGTATACGACCGTGACATCCCGGCTGTACTTACTGAAATTCGGTCGGCCGCCGGC
>JAUVWC010000215.1 GCA_030604325.1 Candidatus Zixiibacteriota bacterium
CCTATTACTTCCGCCCGGACGAACCCCCGGGCCATGTCGGAGTGGATCTCCCCGGCCGCTTCCAGGGCGGACCTGCCCCGGCGCAGTGCCCAGGCACGCAGCTCCCTCCCCCCGGTTGCCGTATAGAAGGTCACAATATCCAGTACTTCGTAAGCCGCCCTGATGACGTCGATGGCAGCTCCCGGGTTTACTCCATACTCCTTGGCAAACTCCTCCGCTTCTCCCGGGGATAACCTGCCCAGCTCCACCAGCAGATCGGCACACAGCACCAGCACGTTCGCACCGTGGGCCCCACCCCACTTACTCCACTCGGAAGCGATGCGGGGCGGGAGCTGCTCCTCGCCGATGTTGACCACCAGCACTATCGGTTTGGCGGTCATGAATCCGAAACCCCTCAGCAGCCGCTCCTCCTCCTCGGAGAACTCCACACTGCCGGCGGCATCCCCGGCTTCGAGCACCTCAGCAACCCGGTTGAGCGCCTCGGCCTCGACCTTCTCCTGCAGGCTGGCACCGGCTTTGGAGATCAGCGACTTTAATTTGTTGAGACGCTTCTCCACCGATAAGAGATCCGTCACAACCATGTCGGTCCATGCGGCTTCGAGGTCTGCGGCAGGATCCACCCTGCCGGCAGGATGCGGCACCGAGGGACGGCCAAAAGCGCGCACAACCAGCACCAGAGCGTCGGCGGCACGGGCCGGTCCCATTATCTTCTCATCCAGGCCGCGGGAACCCCCACCGGAGACAACATCGGAGAAGCCGGGTATATCGGCCATCTCCACACTGGCGTGGGTGACATCGGGATGAGGGATCGCTTCCGCCAGTCGCTCGAGACGGGTATCGGGTACCTCAAACACGCCCAGGTGGACAGAACCCTCGGTGCCTGTCCCTGTAGCTGCTTCCAGGCCCGTAAGAGCACGGAAGAGAGTAGTCTTGCCCGACAGAGGCGGACCGACTATGGCCAAACGCATGAGCCCTCCACCACAGCTAACCTGGTTCACGGATGGTGCGCATGGGCACGCTGCCTGAGAACAGATGGTAGAGAAGGGTTATTGCTAACGGAAGCTAAAACCAGTCGACGTACACAATCCTCAGTTCCCGGCCGGCGCCTCCCAGGGTGTCCGCGAGGTGCCTGATTGTCGCCGGCATACCGGCGCCTCGCACATTGTCCAGCAGGTTGGTAAAAAAGAACTCCAGTCGTAGATGGGGACTGGCCGCCCACTTCACCCCGAGGTTCAGGTACCCGTTTCCGTAGCCAACCGCTTCGTCATCGTTGTCGTTGAGCGCGGCGTCGTATTCCAGGATCAGGTAGAGTTCGGGGCTCAGTGATAGATCCATTCCCAGAAAGACGTTGAAGTCGTCGTCATCATCGTCCTCACGGCTCCTGTTCACCCCGAGATGGAGACCTACCTCTGTCAGGATGCGGTAGTTCTTGCTTAAAACCGCATAGAATCCCGGCGACTTCACCGCATAACGATCATCCCATTCTTGATCCTCATCTACTACCAGATAGGGACCGTAGCCCTGTCCCGCGTAGCCTATGGCCAGGGCGGGAAGGGTACCCGATTCGGGGATTATGCGCGCTTTGAAGGCGAACTCCACTCTGGGATTCCAGTCCACCTTCCCGCGAGCGATGACATTGCTAGCTCCGTAACTGAAACCGATGTTCACCGAGCGCAGAAAACCGATGGTCACGAATGTAAATAACCCGCCCTCGGGATACATGCGCAGGTCGATCTCGTAGGTGCCGCGCGTCAGCAGGCCGGCGATAGGTGTGTTGGCTAAATTTGTGAACTGCAGTCCGGTTCCATACTCGGGCGGAGGGGGCTGCTCCTGGGCTGATGCCGGTCCACCTCCTGGAAACATCAGCAACACGGCAACTATCAACGTGACAAGTGCGGCGGGCCCGGCCGGGCGCAAGATACAGGGCCTGTGATCCCGAATGTCCATTGCGGCTGTCATTGCATTCCCTCCAATCAGCCATAGTATATGTCGAGGGTCCGATGAACGGCCACACCTCCCTTAACCGAGAGTACGTCCTGATCGCCAGAGAGTTCCGGCAGGCTCATTGATCCAGCTCCGAGAGCTCGTCGATAAACGACTGCAGCGCTGCCTCCAGCCGCGAGCCGTACCATGAGTAGTGCTCCCCCTCCACCAGCCGGATCAACACCGTTGCAGCGAATTCCTCATCCACCCCAGCAAGCTCCCGCCTCAGTCGCTCAACGTGCTCATGCTGGAAGGGAAACGGCTCGCTGGCAAGCAGGATATGGCGTGGGTTCAGGATGACCATATCACGGAGTGAGAGTTCCGGATAACGGGCAGCCTCGGGGCAGGCGTGCCCGCGCCCTTTCTGGCAGGAAGGCGAGATGGCATTCGTAAAGCCAATCTGCCGCAGCATGTCGTGGATATACGTGCCCGGAGCCACGCACATATACGGCCGCAACCAGATCAGGTAGAGAGCTGTGCCCCTGGAGGGTGGGCGGAGTCGGTGGTGAAGGTCCTCGATCCGGCCAGCCATCGCCTCGGCCTCCGCATCCCTGCCCACCAGCACCCCCAGATCGCGGATCATTATGACCGCCTCCTCAAGGCTGGTGGGATCGGTTACGTACGCGGCCGGGCCATTCTCCGTCTCCTCTATTTCCTCAATCGCCTCCTTCGGATTCTCCTCCCTGTTGGCAAGAACCAGCTCGGGCCGCAGGGCCAACACTTCCTCGGTACTGAAGCTCTTCGTGCCACCCACTACCGGCACCTTTTCCACCCGACCGGCGGGATGAACACAGAAGCGGGTGCGACCCACCACTTCGGCCTCGGTGAGTCCCAGATCGAAGAGCAGTTCAGTGAGGCTGGGGACAAGGGAAACTACCCGTATCGGCCTCCGGAAAGGCAGGAAGTTCTTCCCCCTCGCATCAACCAGGGTTCGGGTCATATAGATTACTGTTCGCCTCTCATCAGGCCGTGAGTGTCTCGGTTCGGGCCGTCAAATCCTCTATCAGGTCCCTATCTACCTCCACACCTGTGCCTGGCCTGTCCCACGGAACGGCGATCATACCATCGGTATCCATCTGCCACTGGGGCGTGACGATGTCCCGCTGCCAATAACGGGAGCTGGGTGAGATGTCACCGGGGATGGTGAAGTTCGACAGGGAGGCCAGCGCTATGTTGTAACCCCTGCCCACACCACTCTCCAGCATTCCCCCGCACCAGACGGGGATGCCCTCCTGCTCACACAGGTCATGGATGGCCTTTGATCCACTGAACCCGCCGACCCGTGCCGGCTTGATGTTCACTATCCGCCCGCTCCCCAGTGAGATCATGTCACGGACCCTGGCGGGGCCCGTTATCGACTCATCCAGACAGATCGGGGTCTTCAGCACCTTCTGCAGGGCTGCGTGCTGAACAACATCATCCCAGGCCAACGGCTGTTCGATCATGAGCAGGTCCAAGTCATCGAGGGC
>JAUVWC010000138.1 GCA_030604325.1 Candidatus Zixiibacteriota bacterium
CCCTCCTCTCGTAGGTATCACCCTCGCGGACCGGATCCAGGTTGATGGTGTCGTAGTGCCCCCCCAGCACGATGTGCTTCTTCTTCAGCTCGGGATGGGAACCGGGGAGTACGGCGACAACGTTCTTCAGGACGGTTCCGGCCGACATTCTCCGGGAACCTTCCGGGATGGTGTGGCTGTCCAGGTAGATTTGCAGGCGCGGGGAGTAGCCGGCAAAGGTATCCCTTATCCAGCGACGGGCTGCACCGATGCCGCGGGTATCGCTCACCGTATCCGAGAGGGTGTGCCTTGTCTCGAAGGATTCCAGTTTCCTAAGGATGCCGGCTATCGATTCGGCCGAAACCTTACCCAGAATCTCTTCTACCACCGGATTAGTCGCCTGGTAGGAGCGCAGCTCCTGCTCCTGCGTAGTGGCGGTAAAACCGACCAGAGACAGAGCCCCGATCGCCAGAATCAAAACACACAATCCTCGCTTCACTTTTCCCTCCAGATCCAAGATGACATGATGAGTGCCGGCAAGAGTCCTACCCCCAGCATAACTATTCACTGGCGCACATAAAGGAAATACAGACCTGAAAACAAATATCTTGAATCCCCATGCCTAACTCAACAGAAAGCCAACCTGCTACTGCTGCTGACGACCGGATAAAGTTCCGCGGGGGACCGGTGATGAGTGTCCTTCCGCTGGCGGTATTTATCGTGGCCACCATGGGGCTCGTCATCTCGGGTGCGCCCGCCGTGGAAGGGATGATCATCGCCGCCATGGTGGGCATCTCGGTGGGGATGATCCTATCGCGAAACGTCGCGGCCTACAGCGAGAAGGTATTCTCATTGATGGCCAACCGTATAGCGACGGTGGCGGTAGTGGCCTGGCTGTGGGCCGGTGCTTTCTCGGGTATCCTGGCCGACTCCGGCCTGGTGGAAGCAATCGTGTGGCTCGGCACAAAGCTCCACCTCAGCGGGGCCTCCTTCACCGTAGCAGTATTCATCTCCGCGGCCCTGTTCGCCGTCTCGGTCGGAACCGGTCTGGGAACGGTGGTAGGCTTTACGGCGGTGATGTATCCGGCAGGAATCGTCCTGGGTGCCAACCCGGCTGCCCTCCTCGGTGCCATTTTCAGCGGCGCCGCGTTCGGTGACAACCTGGCCCCCATATCGGATACCACCATAGTCTCCGCCGCCACTCAGGAAACGGACATCGGCGGTGTCGTCCGTTCACGTCTCAAATACGTGCTGATTGCCGGCGGGATTTCGGCCATCCTCTTTCTAATCTTCGGGGGAGGTCGAGCCGCCATTGATCCCGCTGAGGCCGAGCGGCTGATGGCGGAAACCGCGGACCCGACCGGGCTTCCCATGCTGATCCCGGCGGCCATAGTCTTCTTTGTCGCCGTCAGCGGCAGGCACTTCCTGGCCGCTCTGACGGCGGGGGCCGTAGCCGCCTTGATCGTCGGGCCATTGTTCGGAGTCTTTCCCATCGAACGGGTCCTGCACATCACTGCTGACGGCTCGGTGGCGGGGAGTGCAGTGGACGGTGCCATCGCCCTGCTACCCATCTGCATCCTCACCCTCCTCCTGGTAACATCCATCGGCATTATGGTCGACGCCGGTTTCATGGAGAAACTGATGGCCTGGCTGGACCGGAAAGTTGCCCGAGGCGTGCGGGGAGCCGAGATGGCCATCGTGGCCCTCATCTCCTTTGCCAACCTCTGTGTATCGGTCAACACCGTGGCGATGGTTACGACCGGGCCGCTGGCGAATGAGCTCAGGAAACGGCACAAAATCCATCCTTATCGGAGTGCAAATCTCCTGGACACCATTTCCTGTTCATTCCCCTACATTCTACCCTACGCCGCCACCATCATGGCGGCCAACGCTATCCAGCGGGAGCTGGTCGAGCGCTATAGCTTCGTGGTAGTAGTCCCCTGGGCTCAGGAAGCACCGTACATCTTCTACGGAATCGTCCTCTTCCCCCTGATGATAATTGCCGTCATAACCGGATTCGGGAGGAAGAAAGGATGATTTGCAGATGGTCCAATTGGCTTATGAGAATCCCTATTTCTCTGTTCGGATTTAAGCTCAATCCACCCCAACAGCGAGGAGGTAGTTATGGTGCGACGAATAGTACCCACGGCGCTCCTGCTGGTCTTCATTCTCGGGTGCGCCTCAGCCACGCAGGATAACTTCAAGCGAGAGGGAGAGGGCAGTGTGCGGGCCCAAAAGGATGCTCTCGAGAACAAGCCGCCACCGGCTCTCCAACTGAGCGGCTGGATGAATACGGTTGGCGAAGCATTAACTCTCGAGGGTTTGAAGGGCAAAGTCGTGGTCCTCGATTTCTGGGGAGTGTGGTGAGGATCGTGTCGTAGCGCAGTTCCGCACCTTAAGGAGCTGCATCAACGCTACAAGGACCAGGGGCTGGTCCTCATCGGTGTTCACACAAATCGGTCTGCAGAGGAGATGCCTGACTTCATCAGTGAGCAAGAAATCTCCTATCCGGTTGCCATCGATACAATTGGAGAGACCGTAGAAGTGTTTCACGTTGATTCTTACCCCGACTACTACATCATTGACCGGTCGGGAGACCTGCGCGTGGCCGACCTTGCCAACAGTGAGCTCGAACGCGTGATCATGATCCTTCTTGACGAGAAGGCACCCGATTAGGTGTCCACTTTAGGCGGCCACAAAACGATTTCAAGGAGATGCCCATCATGAAAAGGCTGTTCATCCCCCTAACCACCGTGCTCGCTCTGGTTGCGATCTGCCTGTTACCGCCCACCGCCGTACAGGCTCAGGAGACTCCACAATTGACAGTGGAGGAAGGAGTTATCTGTACCGATGTGGTAGATCGGCAGCCGGTAGGTGCTAACACCTCTTTTGCAGCCTCGGTCGACAGGCTCTGCTGCTTCACGAGGATCACCGGTGCTGAGGACCCCACCACAATCACTCATGTGTGGTACTTCGGTGATATCGAGCGGGCCAGAATCGAACTATCTGTGAGATCTCTCAGCTGGCGCACACACAGCTCGAAAGTAATCCAGGCCCACGAGGTCGGTCCCTGGCGTGTGGATGTACTGGACGAGGCGGGCAGTGTTCTGAAGACGATCCGGTTCGAAATCACCTCCGCCCCCACCCCCCCACCCCCCGCGCGGCCACAGGTGCCTACTCAATTGGAAGTGGCGGAAGGAGTTATCTGTACCGATGTAGTCGATCGGCAGCCGGTAGGTGCTAACACCTCTTTTGCAGCCCCGATCGAAAAGCTCTGCTGTTTCACGAGGATCACCGGTGTTGAGGATCCCGCCACAATCACTCACGTGTGGTACTTCGGTGACATCGAACGGGCCAGAATCGAGCTCTCTGTGAGATCTATCAACTGGCGCACACATAGCTCGAAAGTAATCCAGGCCCATGAGATTGGACCGTGGCGCGTCGATGTCCTTGACGCGGCAGGAGCGGTAATAACGTCAATCCGGTTTACGATCACCGGATAGTACTGACACTACGACATAAGATTCTGAAAGGGGAAACCCCTCTTCCCTGCTGCGTTAGAGGATAGGTCTCCCGCGGCTATTTGAGTTGAAAGCGGTTGGTCGGTGAACAATGCGACCAAGCCGATTCTCGAAGAGCTGGTCGGCGACGGCATCCCGCATCCAGTGGGGAGTGAGCACAATGCCGTCGTCCGCCGGCGGTCTATTCATCGTTTTAGCCGGAATGGCCATCATCCTACCATCCGGATTGTAGAACTGGACTAAATCAAGAAAATCATTCGGGGGGTATCGGCCCGCTACCCACGATCTCTGCATAGGCAGCCGAAAGTGCCATACTGAGCCGGCGTCCATTCCAATCGGCGAACTCCTCACCGAGATCCGAGAGGGTAAGTGAAAGGATTTCCTCCCTTGACTTACCCTCGGCATGAGCCTTCTGGACCGCACTGCGCACAGCCTGGAGGAAACGACCCATTCCTCGCAGTCCATCGACATCGCTCAGTTCACCATGTCCCGGAATAACCCGCGTGTCCGGATTTATCCGCTGGATAACACCGTCGATGAAAGAAATCCAAAGCCCGGTGTGGGCGCCGTTCGGCATATCCACGTACGGCGCCATCTTGTTGAAGAAGAGGTCTCCCACGTGCACGACATTCTCGCTGGGAATCCAGACCACGACGTCGGTGTCCGTGTGCCCCCGGCCCAGATGGAAGAGCTGGATCTCCACCCCACCCAGGTAGAGCCGGAGTTCATCCTGAAAAGTGAGCTGGGGCAGTCCATCCCCCCGACCGGGCATGCCCGTTCCCTCCCACCCGGCCAGCATCCGGTCATAGGTATTCTTGTGGGCCACTACTACTCCGTACCGTTGCAGGACAGCGTTGCCCCCCACATGGTCACCGTGGAGATGCGTGTTGACGATGTAGCGGATCGGCTGGTCGGTTAAAGCCCGTATCTGCTCCACTATGGCCGGAGCGACGCTCTCATACTGGGTGTCGATCACAACAACACCGCCGTCGGTAATCACAACCCCGATATTCCCTCCCCGGCCGAACAGCGCCCATACCCGGTCCGAGACCTGCACCGGCCGGAGGGTGACCTCCTGCACAAAACTTGCTTCCTGCCCTTCCCAAATATCCAGGTGTGTACGGGTCATCCGGGGGTAGTGACCACCCGCCGGCAGCCCCGGCATCAGGAGGGGAATTGAAAACACCGCAGAGACTATGTGAGCTTTGAGCGGGTTTGGTCGAATCATGAAGATCACCTCATGATGGAATGTCCGGGACGACGAACGGCCCGGATCAACTGCAATTAGAA
>JAUVWC010000108.1 GCA_030604325.1 Candidatus Zixiibacteriota bacterium
CGCATCCACACCAGCTGGGACACTCCACCACGGCTGGTTCACTCAACCCGACTCGCCTCCCCGGATCTCGCCCATCGGGCCGGAGTAGAGGCTACGGTAACCCTCTAGGTGGTAATTGGAACGGATGGGAAGGTGGAAGAAGTGGAGGCGGCCTACTCTACGCCAAACAAGATCTTCAGCGAGGCGGCGGAACAGGCCATCAAGCAATGGCGCTACGAGCCGGCAAAAGTCGACGGAAAGCCGGTCCGTGCCCGCTGCAGCCAGACTCTGCGGTTTGTTCTATCCGATCGAGGTGGACCCTTGTTCTAAACCGGTCTCCGGCACTTCGATCCAACTCCCAAGGCAACCCCAAGATCATTAAAAAGGCATTCCTCAGAAGGGCAGACGCTCGTCCTCAAAGGGTTCCCTCAGGCGCGCGCTTACCTGGAATAATGCCATAGATACACTGACCGCGATCGGTCGACGGGATGGCTGGCGGGCAATCCAGACGGTGAGTTCTGCATTCTCACGCATCAGGTGGTGGGTAATGTGGTCTGTTCCAGATCCTGCTTGCGATGGGAACTCTTCAGCACCGGTCTCATCCGCGAGCCTGTTCAGGCGGCAGATCAATTTCCAGGCCTCCACCCTTCCTTCAGGTGCACGTCGCCTCCCCACTCCCACCCGCCTGATCGTCACCTGCCAACGCTGACCCTCCAGCCACACGGGGAGGGTGGCTTCGACTGTTCTGTCCCAATCGGTGTAGCGCATATACCAGAGCGCGGAGAAAAAGTTCCCCTCACCGGCCGGCACCGACAAGACATCCACCGATGCAGGTTCCCCTCGAGCGGTGTACCGCGGCGAGAGGGGGGGCAGGGGGCTGATATCCACATCACCGGCGCCCTCACGTCCGTACCACTCAGTACGCCGGAACCTGAGGCCTTTCTGGTCGATGCGGCGCTCGTATACCGAGGGTTGAAAGCCGGCAGCGCGGAAGCGAGTGATATACGAGTTGCGTATATGCGTGAACTGTTCCCAGAAGGCGGTGGTCCGGGCAGCACCGCGTACTATCCACTCCCCGTCGGGCTGGCCGGGCTGCACTTCATCCAGTATGGCCCGCGCCACGGGGATGCCCAGGAAGGTGATAGTGTAGGTGAGTCGCTGAACACGCGGCGCAGCCGGTTGCGCCTCCGGGCCTCCGGTCATGAACATGCCGGGCGAAGAAGACCCTCCCAGAAGAACCAGGCACAGCGCGGCAAGGGCGGGGCAGCAGAGCCGGCCGGCCGGCGTCATGAATCGATAATCCACAGTCACATCAGAACGGGTTGTATGTCCAGCGCAGGAAGAACTGCCACTGCTGGCCGAGTGAAGCGGGTACAGGTGCGAAGATCTCCACCATACGGTTATGCGGCCACAGCTGCGCGGGGGCTCTGACAGCTTCAGCAGTCAGCACCCAGTGGCCTGTCCCCTCATATGTCAGCCTGCCACCGACCCACGCGCCAATGCGTACCCTGCCAAACAGGAACTTCTCGCTCGGGGGAATGGTGTACTGCTCCTCCCTGGATACTTCACCTCCTTTGCGGGCATAACGCCCCCAGGCGGCCAGTCGCAACCGTGGCGAAGCCAGAAATGTCAGTCGGCCCTGGATAACCTCGCTGTTCTGGGCGCTCCAGAACCCGAGCCAGCTGTCGGCGTGTGTCCAGTCATTTACGGGGTAATGGTGCCTATACACGTTCGGCAGGACCCTGGTTGCCTCAAGCCAGATATGCCAGCGGCCTTGATGGAAAGGCGGCGTCCACGAACCACCCAGCTGTAACGCTATCCAGTTGTGGGAGGTGGAATCCGCAAAAATCTCCGCCGGGTCCAACTCGTCGAGGGCTATTCCACCATAGAGGTTTGGTCCTCCGACTGGCGACCAGCTCACGTCAAGCCCCATCATCGAATTGTCGGGATCCCTCAGGTAGTGCTGGGCACCCCAAAGCGAAACCGTAGGCACGAAATATAACAGCTCAGGGAAGCGATCCGCGACGATGCACGCTTCCATCAGCCCGATGTGGAGCGAGGAGAGAGGGTGGAGGTCGAGCCGGTGGCCGATAAGATACTTCTGCCGCTCCAACGCCCTGAATGCAGTCGGTTCTTCCGGCTGGTACGACCGCACTGAATCGATTATCCCCGACTTCACAGACCCGGCGAGTACCGTATAACGAAGCCAATCGCCGAACCCCACTCTACCCTGCAGATATCCGAAGCTGGGGACATGCCCGGAGAGGAGCAGGTTCCTGGCGGGCGAGGGTCCCCAGGCGGGGGAATCGAAACAGATATCGGCGCCTATGATCCGTCCATCCCAGGAAAGGTGGCCGGAAGATTCGTTGTAGGCTACATAGTCTCCAAAGTGACCCTGCCACGCAATACTCTGCACGGGCGCGTAGGGCCACCTTCTGATCGTACCCTCGCGGGTCTCGCTCGCCTGGCGATAGCGGCCGCCATAGCCTATCTCCCTGCCAACTGTCCCATAGACCTCGAAGCCACCCTGCACCAGGAACGCACCCGTATAGTCGGGTGGCAGATCTTCCCGGTTGTCGTACCCCAGCTCAAAGTGCATTTCGCCGGTAAGCCGGACGTCGTCTCCACCCTCCCAGTGAATGCTCAGCGGGGCCTTCCTGGGACTCACCCTCAGGTCGGACAGATCGATGTCACGCGTGAACTCCCGCAGACGCCAATCCACTTCATCAGCGAGCAGATCCATCCCCCGCTCACGGGCGGAAGTAACACCATCCAGCAACGCTTTCGCCACCGCCAGCCGGGAGAGGGGACGCTGGTTCAGCCAGGCATCGGGAAGCAGGCCCGCTCCCCGCAATCGTTCGATCGTCCCGTAGGCAGGATGCCCCAGCGGCAGATAGACGGTTGCTCTCGAGGTCTCCTCTGAGGTCGAGGCCGCTCCGGCAGAACCGATCTCCTGCGCCCACAGCCGGGCGCCCGGGATCAGGGTCGATGCGCTCAGCAGGAGGAAACCTGCTAAGAAGGCTTGGGCGATGGCCCGCACAAGCAGCCGCCGCCCTACCCGATAGCAATCAGAGGTCATTCTATCTTCTCGGAGATGCTCTTCGGCTGGGTGAAGAGGAACAGGTAGTCCCCCCCACCCGCCTTCGAGTCGGTACCGCTCATATTGAAGCCGCCAAAGGGATGGCCTCCCACCAGTGCGCCGGTGCACTTGCGGTTTATATAGAGGTTGCCGACGTGGAAGACATCCTTTCCCTTCTTGATCTTCTCCCCGTTGCGGGTGTAGATCGATCCGGGCAATCCGAAGATGCTGTCGTTGGCGATCTCCAGGCCGTGGTCGAAGTCCCTGGCTTTGATGATGGCCAGCACGGGGCCGAAGATCTCCTCCTGAGCGATGCGGGCCTTGGGATCGACGTCGGCGAAAACGGTGGGCTGGATGAACCATCCGTCACCGGCCTCGGTGTCACGCTGGCCACCGATGAGAAGCCGGCCTTCCTGTTTGCCGATCTCGATGTAGGCCAGGTGGTCGTTCATGGCCCCTTCGTTGATCACGGCACCCATGTAGTTGTCGGGATTCTCCGGCGGACCCACTGTGATCTTCTCCACCAGGGGGATCAGCTTGTCGATGAACTCGTCGTAGACGTCGGCGACCACGATGCAGCGTGAGCAGGCGCTGCACTTCTGGCCCTGGTACCCGAAGGCGGACGCACAGACACCGGCCGCGGCCGCATCCAGGTCGGCCTCGCTGTCCACAACAATGGCGTCCTTGCCTCCCATCTCGAGGATGGTGCGCTTGATCCAGATCTGACCCTCCGCGGTTTTGGCCACCTCTTCGTTGATATGCAGGCCGACCTCCATCGAGCCCGTGAAGGCAATCATCCGGGTCTTGGGATGTTTGACCAGGTAGTCGCCGGCCGAAGCGCCGGCCCCCGGCATGAAGTTGACCACACCGTCCGGCAGTCCAATGTCCTGCAGGATCCTGAAGTACTGCCACCCGATGGCGGGGGAGTCGCTGGAGGGCTTCAGCACCACCGTGTTTCCCGCGACCCAGGCGGCGGTGGTCATGCCGCAGAGGATGGCCAGCGGGAAGTTCCACGGGGGCACAACCAGGGCGGGGCCGATCGGGATGTAGCGCAGCTCGTTGTCCTCACCGGGAACCGGTGTGAGCGGCTGCGGGGCAGCGTAGCGGACCATCTCACGGCCGTAGAAATCGAGGAAGTCGATCGCCTCGGCCACATCGGCGTCGGCCTCCACCCACGACTTGCTGGTTTCGAACACCATCCAGGCGGCTAGTTCCAACCGCCTCTCCGTCATGAGGTCCGCACCTTTCCAGGCCAGCTCCGCCCGGGCCCAGGGATCCGTCCGCTTCCACGTCTCGAAGGTGGCGGCGGCGGCCTCGATGGCCATCTCCGCCTCTTCCCGGCCGGCCTTGGCGAAGGTGGCGATAGGCTCGGATGGCCGGGCCGGGTTGTAAGCAGGAAGCTTCGCCTCGGTCATGACCTCCGTGCCGCCGATGATCAGGGGGTAGGTCTTACCGAACTGGGACTGCACTTCGTCGAGGGCGGCCTTCATCGCCTGGGCGTTTTCCTCCTTCGAAAAATCAGTCAGCGCAGTGTTACGAAACTCCCCCCTCTTCTCCATTACTTCGGGTGGCCACGTCGCCAGCACGGCATTGGTCATAGTTCCACTCGTAGACATTGAAATAACTCCTTAACCGTCAGGGTCGGCCCGACCCACGGGTGAGTGAGGGACCAAAGTTTCTCCAGCAATATAGGCAGGCGCGACCGAGCCGAGCAAACCCGCCTATCAGCTTGCCAGCACCTTCTCCATGGCCTCGAACAACCTGACCATATCCTGAGGCCGCCCCGTGGAGATGCGCAGGTGCTTCGGCGAATGGGAGTAAGCGCGCACGTACACGTGCTCTCTGGCCAGCGCCTGCCGGATCGGTCGGGTCTCCTGGTCGAAGGCCACCCACACGAAGCCGGCCTGACTTGGAGCCGGCCGTCCGCCGAAGCGCGGCATCGCCCGCCGGATGGAATCCCGCGAGCTGGCGTTCAGCCGCACCGTCTCCTCCACGAACTCCTGATCCTTCAGCGCCGCTATGGCGGCATGCAGGCCGGGATTGTTCAGGTTGATCTCGAGCCGGTAGGGAGCCAGCCGTTCGATGGTCCGCTGGTGGGCGACCCCGTAGCCGATCCGCATACCGGCCAGGCCGTATGCCTTGCTGAACGTGCGCAGAACCACCACGTTCGGGCGTCTAACGGCCAGGTCGATCAGGCTCCTGTAACCGGGGTCGCTGACGTAGTGGTGATACGCCTCGTCGCAGACGATGAGGGCGCTGTCAGGAATCCGATCCAGAAAAGCCCTGATCCCCACGTCCGGCAGCACGGCGCCGGTAGGGTTATTGGGATTGCACAGGTAGACCACTGCGGTGCGTGGTCCCAGGCGTGCTTGCATGGCCTCTATATCTAATC
>JAUVWC010000139.1 GCA_030604325.1 Candidatus Zixiibacteriota bacterium
CGCGCTAGTAGATGAAGTTATCCGCTTCGGGCCGTGCCAGCCACTCTTCGAGTCTCTGGGCGGTCCGGTCCTTCTCGGAGAGAATGGGGTCCGTAACCGGCCACTCTATCTCCACAGCGGGATCATTCCAGAGTATTCCCGACTCCCCGGCGTTGTTGTAGATCCCGGTGCATTTGTACTGGATCTCGGCCCAGTCGGATAGAACGCAGAAGCCGCGCGCGAATCCGGCCGGGGCCCAGATCTGTAGTCCCTCGCGGGCCGTACACTCTATCCCGAACCACCGGCCGAGTGTGGGCGATCCCTTGCGTATGTCGACGGCCACCAGGAAGGCCTCGCCGGCGGTGACACGCATCAGCTTGCCCATCGGGGGATCCCACTGGAAGTGGAGTCCGCGCAGCACTCCCCTGACGGAACCGGAATGGTTGTCCTGCACGAAGGATGTAGTCAGACCCAGTTCGGCGAACTGGTCGGCACGGAAAACTTCGGTGAAGAATCCTCTATCATCCTCAAAGACTTCGGACCTGATGACCACAATGTCTCTCAGGTGCTTTTCTTCGATCCGAGCCTGCATTTTGTATCCCTTCCGCCTTCCCCACGATTTACGTACAGGGCTGGCTAGAGTTCGCTGGCTGTCCCCCCGAATAATTCCATCCGATCAATAACATCGCTTTCAGTGCTTTACGGCCCGTTCGGCAAGCACGGGAACATGCGAAAAGGTGACACTCTCTATCGTATGACCGGAGCGTTCCAGGAATTCCAACTCGTCGGCGAGCTGCCCGATGTGTTGCCGATAGTAATCGCTGTAGATCCGATCGCGGAAGAATGAAGGGTGGGTCTCGAACGCTGTCTCCATGAGGCCCTCATACTGCACTGAGGCGCCATGCCTCCAGAAATAGGTCTCGCCGGGCTTGCGTCCATCGGCTCCTCCGATCCTGATGCATCCCCCGAGCGCTCCTGCCACCGGCAGCATGAGATATGTCATGATATTCCCTGTCGGACGGACGAAGAAGGACCCGGAGGAAGGGACGTTCCACGCCCCACCGACACCCGGAAGCCCGATGATATTCTCCCTTAGATCGGGGTAGTGACGCAGGAGCAGGGCCGCGCCCTCGAGCCTCGTCACGACGAAACAGTTGTACCGTTCCACGGCCTTGAGCAGATCATCCCTGAACTTCGCGGCGTATTCGCTCGGGCCGAAGTGGAAGACCTCATCGGCGAAGCAGACGACAGCCGGATTCAGATGCTCGAGCAGTCGATCGTTCCTGACGATGCTGTTACAGATGACTACCGGGAAGGAGCCCACATTCTCGTCGAGGATCTTCTCGACCGAAGGTCCCGTACCCAGAACGTACACGGCCTCGGATCCGCCCCATCGATCGACGAGCACTTCGAGGTTGCGGCGTGAGGTCTCCAGGAGTTCCGTCCGCCCCACTCGGTCGACTGACCGTTCCATCACGATCTGCCAGGTCGCGTTCTCGGTTCCACTGAAAAATCCCGGGTCGACCGGTCTGACGCGATCGATGTACCGGAGAATGCCCGGCTTGAAGATGCTCCGGATACGCCAGAGCAGGAGGAAATCATGATCGCCGAGCCGGGCACGGCCATACTCCTTAATGGAATACGGAGGGGCTTCATCGAGATAATCGTGTTGGGAGGGCGGAAGAGAGAGATCCCGGGTGTCGAGACCGGGTGGAACGATCAGCTCCAGTTTGATGTCAGACGCCTCATCCTCGCCGGTGTCACCGAGATACCATGCCAGATGGTTGACGGCCGATCCGAGGTCTTCACCGGTCGCCGTATCGTGCAGGATAATCGCGATGTCACTGAGGGCGTCTGGGAATCTCTTCAGTTTCGCCATCCGTACCAGTTTCGAGAAAGCCCGGAGTTTGAGATAGGCGAAGGCTCGGAATCCGATGGCGAGTCTGTGCCGGAGACCGTAGACGCTTTCCATCTACCCGGCTGGCTCCATAAGCACGGACAGACGGTTCCTGATCGGTCTCATCATCTTACCCATGCTTCCTTAACTGGGATATCAGGTTCTTTACCCTGCTCTGGTGAATGGGTCCGCTGGATTCGCATTCGTATTATGCGGGGCCAGGAGGTCATTGTCCACGCTGCGCATCAACACGCTGATGTCGATCCAGACAAAGTGCGTCATGCCGATCGCTCGACAGGCTTGTAGCACGAATGGATCTGGTCTCCCCGTTCGCTGTTCCAGGCCACGCTATATCCAGCATCCAGCAGGATCGTCTCGACCTCCCCTACCGATGATCCAAAGTCGGGCAGGAACAGTGGATGGAGCTCTATGAGGATCATCCGCGGTCTGCTGCCGATATCTCCGGCCAACAGCCTCCGGGCTCCCTTCAGGCAGAGGATCTCGGCCCCTTCGATATCGATCTTGAGTATCGTTGGCAAGGGCAGCATCTTCTGTTCGACCGCCCTATCCAGCGTACGCATCTGGATCGCGACTTCCCCCTTCGGAGCCCCGATACGATCGGGCTGTTCACGCAGGGTCGGTGCCAGACCCGCGGAACCATCAGAGAAAAGGATCGATTCACCATCCTGATCTCCGAGCGCCCAGGGGATGATCCGGACATTGCCGAATCCATTCATGGCCACGTTGCTCTCGAGTCTTGATCGTGTCTCCGGATCAGGTTCGAAGGCGATGACCGTGCCCCGAGTCGCTTTTGCCGCGGCATGGATCGTCATCAGCCCGACGCTGGCTCCGATATCGAACACGCAATCTTCGTCGCCGACCTCCGACAGGAAGCGCTCCAGAACTTCTTCCTCTCCGCCGCTGTCGATGATCCGGTGCTCCTCAACAGGATTGAACACTTTAAACTTGAGGACACCATCGGGGCCATGAAGACGGATGGTCCGCGGATATCTCAACCGTCTCTTCAGGCGCGTCCAGAGTTCTTTCATTGATAGTCCCATCGTTATCGCCGGCGCCTCGTCCTAGCCCCTTCGCCCTCCGAGCAGGGAACGGATCGCGGTAGCCCAGGGCATCGGGTGCGAACGGACCGCGAACATGGTAGTCAGGACTGCGATGAATGCGAAGGTCGCCGCCGTTGCGACTGCAGCACCTATAGAGCCATAGAGCTTTATGAGGACGTAATTCAACAGCGCATTGAGAAAAGCCGCTACGAGTGTGAGCCCGCCGATGAGTCTGGTCTTCTCAGCGATATAGAGGTAACCGGTCATGATATTGCGGAGGGCATTGAAGGTGTATCCGAGCGCTATCCAGGGAATGAAGATGAAACTGGAAGTGAACCGATCACCGAGGAAACCGGGAACGAGCACTTTCACTCCGATGATGAAGAGGACCAGCCCCACTATCGAGAGGAGACAGTACCCGTAAGTGATCAGCACGATCCTCTCTTTCTTCTCTTCTTTCACCGCATACTCGAAAAAGTAGGGATTGTAGCCCTTGAGAATGCTGGCATGGACAAGGTTGAGGATATTCCCGAACGCGTATGCCACGCTGTAGAGCCCCGTCGCTTCCAGTCCGACCATCCCGGCCAGAAAGTAGCGGTCCTGAGCATTGAGAGCCCAGAAAGCGAGCGCGTGGATCACCAGCGGAGCGGAATAGTGCACTACCTTTTTCACGGATCCACGGGTAAAACTGAAACCCACATACCCTTTCCGGAAGAGATATACGATCAGGACAGTCCCGAAAATGATCATACCCGTTATATCGCCGATGAATTTACCCCGCCAGTCGAGACGGAAACCGACAACCAGCGTCAAGGTGAGTATGGCACCAAGGAGCACTCCGCCGATTGCGATTGAAGTGTACGCTACCGGTCTTTTCTGCATCTGGAGGATAGTCAGACCGACGGTCTGCCCCACTCCCAGGATTGCTGCGATCGCGAGCCCGAACAGAACCCAGTGGGGCAGATGGAAGTCGGACCAGAGGAGGCGGAGCGCCTCGAGAGCCAGAAGAGCGACCAGTCCGGTCAGCAGGGTGATCGGAACAACAGCGCTGATGAGAGCCTTCAGTTCCCTCTTCTCAAGCTGCGGGTATCTGACCGTGATCAACAGCTGGGGATTCATACCCACTATGGCACCCAGGATCCCGATCGTCGCAGTGAGAATACCGATGATCCCGTAGTCGGTCGGAGTGAGCAATCGGGTGAGAACGGGAAGGAGGAGGAAATTGACAAGCCCAGCGACTACCGATGCGAAAATATAGACCGCTGATGCTTTTAAGAGGTCCCGAATCATGAATACCTGGAACACCTCATTTGAAGATACCGTCGACTGACCATGAAATACATCGGTCTGGCCAATCATTATCGCCTCGGCCATAATATACCGGTATGAACGGCAACCAACTGAAAATCTCTATTGTCACATCTGTTCTCAATGGCGCTTCCACCATTCAGCGCCTGATTGACAACCTTATAGTGCAGACCTGCGAGGATCGGGAACACATCGTCTGGTACCCTATATCCGGCCGCCGCCGGAGATGCTCAAGGTAGCTGAACACCTGAACCAGTGAATATTATTCTCAGTCAATCAGGTACCCCCAGGTGGAGATGTGTGTGAATTCCGGCGTTAGCAGGGGTACCCGGTGTGTGCACATACCAGAAAACGGGGCAGGGGACTGAAAATCACGAGAACGGTTGGCAGTAAATTATAAAACGGGTTTTTCCGGCTCCCCGGGAAGTTTCAAACATTGAGTTGCCTGGGTGATTTACCGGTCCGGTTCATTGTGCCTTCCCGCAGTGAAGTCCTCCCGCAACTTTCTGATCGGTTCTGAAGGGTAATACAGTTCCTCGAAATC
>JAUVWC010000269.1 GCA_030604325.1 Candidatus Zixiibacteriota bacterium
CAGCCATAGATATTCCCGGATTGTAGCGAGGTGGCTCCAGGCCCAGATCCAAATAGAGGTCTCTTTTCTTAATGTAAAATTCAAAGTCGTCTTCAATCATGTTTTCCGCATAAGGACGGCCGGGACCAACGCGGATATCCGGCTCTCCATAGCGAACGTAGAGGTCGCCCCGGGCATCCCACGGCCAGCCGTCCCGGCTGAACTCGATACGGGCATAGGCGATGCGAATGAAGTGCTCCAGGAGGCGCTCGTTGACCGGGGTTTTAGGTACCGGATCCCTGCTCCGCCAGTAATGCCGCCAGTAGGTCTGGCGGCCCACATCGTCCAGGCGGGAGAACTCACGCCCCTCCGCCGGGGTCAGGATGAGCCCCAGGTCGAAGTAGAGATTGCGCTCCTTCTCCGGGGCCACGGCAAAGAACCGTTCAAACGCCTGCATTGCCTCATCCAGCCTGCCGGCCTTCCAGTGCGCACCCGCCAGGTAGGGGTAGATTTCCCAGTGACCGGGATCCCGCGCCAGAGCAGCTTCGGCGGCGTCCACCGCCGTCTCCCAACCACCCACTCCCATCTCCAGTTCGATCAGGGCTAAGCGGGCATCGGTGTGCTGTGGATCGGCATCTATCTGATTGCGAAAAGCCTCTTTCGCTCCCTCGTAGTCTTCATACGTGTCACGCAGGACCATTCCGCGCCGGTAGTAGGCATCGGGATAGGAGGGATTAAGAGCCAGGATCTTCTCCAGCTCTTCCAGCGCCAGGCGGGCATTCCCAGTGGTAACATCAGTGTTTGACAGCAGGATGTGAGCCAGCGCCTTATAGTAGCGGGCTTTAAGGTTGTCCGGCTCCAGCGCTACCGCCCGCTTAAGGTACTCGAGGGCACGTCCACCCCCCTTCGGCATCTCCAGCATTGCCCGTCCCATGCCGAGCAGAGCATGAGGGAAATCCCTATCCAAGCGTAACGCCTGCCCGAATAGCCGGTAGGCCTCCTCGACCTCACCTCTTTCCAGACAGGACGAGGCCGAATCGCACATAACAGCTGCGCGTGGGCGGGGACTCTGCTGTGCACAGCAGACCCGGGGAATACACGTAAGTGTCCACAAGAAGATACCCAGGACAAACGCCGCACGGCTGGCAGTCTGAATGTAGGGGAGATGTTTCATGAGCTATTCTACTGAATGGTAGGCCATCCCCTGCAGCATATCAATGAGTCCGAGAGTCCGAATGTCTCCTCCCCGCTGGTCATCAGGACAGGAATGATGTACTCTCCTCCGGCAGGTTACATGGTCCAGCATCAACACTTGAAAATATGCTACTAACTTGGATTACCCGGTAGCCGGCAACCATCAAAGGCCATGAGTAAATCGAATAAGAGCGGTTCTAAGAACGGTATTACCTCCTTCATTCGCCATCGCCGCAAGAAGTACAGGGATGCAAAAGACAGGGATTTCTGGCTCCGCTGGCGGGCGGGAGTTATGTTTGGGGCAATAGGCTTTCTCACCTTCCATTTTTTCGCCGTCGCCATCGATGCGGCGGGCAAACCGCTGGCTGCCAAGATATTCAGATATGCATCTCTCTCCATGCCCGTGCTGGGCATTCTGTTCAATGAAGTGCTCGGCAAGCTTGTCGACCGTTTATTCGGCGACATCTTCCTGCCCCAGGGCTTGAAGACGGCCCGCGCACACAGCGAGGGAGAAAGCCTGGTCCACCGGGAGAGATTCGAGGAGGCGGTCGACTGGTTCGCGGCGGCCGTGATGGCCGATCCCACTGACTGGGAGGCCCAGGCACGCCTGGTCGAAATCCTGGAAGAACACTTTAATGACCCGGAACGGCTGGCAGAAGAACGGGGTCGCCTGTTGAAAACAGAAGGAGTTCCCGAGGGACTCTGGATCCAAACCGCGCTGAACCTGGGAGAAGAGTGGGAGCAGCTGGACCATCCCGAGCGAGCTATCTTCACCTACAAGAGCCTGCTCTGGCGCCTCCCCGAAGGGCCTGATGCCGACGAAGTGCGCCGCCGTCTCAGAACCTTGGGAGCGATGTAATCTGCCGGCCCCGAACCACTTGCCAACATGCCACCGCTCAGGCTTATTCTGATCCGGACGGAAACTGGGCTAGCTGAAGCGACTTATCGTGCTATACCCTTGAGAAAAAGGAGACAGTTCCATGGCCGAAGGAATTCGTGCAGTCCAATACGGGTGCGGGCCAATCGGACTAGGAGTGACCTCACTGGCCGCTCGCCGAAAGAACATCGAGCTGGTGGGAGCAGTGGACATCGATCCCGAAATAGTCGGTCACGACCTGGGTAAGCAGGCCGATCTCGAGGAGAATCTGGGGGTCATCGTGACCGACGATGCCGCAACATTACTGTCCGAAGTGAAGCCCGACATCGTTTTCCACACCACTGGCTCCGGATTCAGAAATGTATTCGACCAGCTCGCCAATGTCGTAAAAGCTGGGGTCAATGTGGTCTCCACCTGCGAGGAACTGTCGTTCCCTTACAAGAGAGAGCCCGATCTGGCGGCCGAACTGGACGGCTTGGCCAAGCAGCACAACGTCACCGTACTGGGAACAGGGATCAATCCCGGCTTCCTTATGGACGCCTGGCCCCTGAGCATGACCGCAGTGTGTCGGGATGTGGAGGAGGTGAAATCGGTGCGCATCCAGGATGCCTCATCGCGACGACTGCCCTTCCAGAAGAAGATCGGCGCCGGTTGCACCCCTGAGGAGTTCCAGAAGTTAGTTGATGAAGGGACACTGCGGCACGTCGGCCTGCCTGAGTCGATAGCCATGATCGCTGCGGGCCTTGGCTGGGAGTTGGATGAGATAACCGAGGAAATCGGTCCGGTTATGGCCGAAACGGAGGTGGGCAGCCCTTACCTCACAGTGGAACCCGGCCAGGCGGCCGGAGTCAAGCAGGTCGGACACGGTCGCAAA
>JAUVWC010000097.1 GCA_030604325.1 Candidatus Zixiibacteriota bacterium
GGACAGGAGCGGGAGGTTGGGATCAGGTCAGGCATGGTGGCCTACAAGGCGGTGGTGGAGTACGCGCAGCGGAATTCCGGGCAGGTTATGGACACCGTCAGTCGCGCCCGATGGGAGACGGTGGAAATGGGCGACGGCGCTGCAGGTGATGTGACCGTTGAGCAGGTCTACGGTCCCGAGGATTTCTCTGTCACATACCAGACCACTGTTGGTCCCCGGGAGAGCCGGGAGCTGATCACCGTCACCAGCGACAGCCTGATGAAGAAGCCGGTACCCACCAAACAGAGGCAGCGCCCCTACGCCTACCTTCGTCCCCGGCAGGCAGTGGCGGCCGTGGCTCTGCTGCGCCGGCATGGAATTACGATTGAGGTCCTGCAGGATACGTTGACCATTGAAGTGGAGGCGTACAGGCTGAAGTCGGTGGAATATCTGAGCGAGCACGGCCACAACGCCGCGGTCAGAGTGGAAATCGATTCTGTGTTAACCCTCACCCAGCGCTTCCCCCGGGGTACCTATGTGATCCCCACCGGCCAGGTGATGGGCCGGGTGGTGGCACATATGCTGGAGCCGGAGACCAACGACAACGTGGTCCGCTGGAATACGATGGATGCATGGCTGCCGCTGGCGCCGCCGTCACGCCGATTTCGCGGCCGGCCCGGCGGCGAGCCACGGCAACCGCCGCCGCCCCTCATCCCCATCTACAAGGTGATGAAACCGACCCCCATGCCCACGAGGATTAAATATTAGTGCCCCGAATCAGAAATCCGTCGGAATTCAGTCCACCCTCCATCCGCTCCGGCCGCGTTGCCCCTCCTCGCAATAGCCCCACTATTCCTCGTCGGCGCGCCTTGCCGGAGCGGCGCAGCGTGGACCTCGGTTCTGCAACGGACCTCTGACTCGGGACACTAACAGCACTTTGGCCCGGCTAATGCCAGTACAAGACACTAAAGATACTTGAGTAGCTGTCGGTCCAGACGCGGTCGTGCGGCGAACCCTCCAGAGGTTGCCAGCGCGGGTCCTCGGCCAGCTTCCCCAAATGCGCCCGTGTGCGGGCCATGACAACCCATGTGGAGGGGCGCTTGCCAAGCGCCATTTCTAACGCTGACACAACGGCATCATTCTGCACCAGGCACACCAAGCCGGCGTCCTGGCCAAGATTGCCCAGCACAGGTGCAAGATCCAGATACTGGCTGGAGATATGGAACATCAGCAGTCCATCGCCGGGCACCCTGTCCATATAGAGCTCGAGGGCCTCTCGTGTGATTAAGTGAATCGGAACGGAGTCCGAGTTGTAGGCATCGAGAACCAGAAGATCAAACTGCCGGCTTGATTCCGCGGCAAGAGATAGGCGGGCATCACCGAGAACAAACTCGATGCCGGGGCCGCAATCCCTCAGGTAGGTGAAGTATCGCGGATCGCTGGCAATCCGTACCACAGTCGGATCAATCTCATAGAAAGTCCACTGCTGGCCCGGCTTTGTGTAGGAGGCAATCGATCCACTGCCAAGGCCAACCGCAGCCACTCTCCAGTCTGCGTCTTCGCTGCTGAAGGCCGCAAATAGCTGACCCAGAGGACCGGTGCGATGGTAATAGCTCAGTGGCTCACAGCGCCGAGATGCTTCCAGGCTTTGCTGACCGTGCAGCGTACGGCCGTGCAACAGGATGTGGTAGCTTCCTTCGGGATCAAGCAGGACGCGGTGCACACCAAAAAAACTGCGCTCAGTGAGCAGCGCCCGGCCCTCTCCCCCTGGTAGAAGCCCATGGACCAGCAATAGAGCCCCAAGACCCAGGCCGAAACGGAGGGGACGTCCGGCTAAGCTGTAGCAGAGCACTAGCGGAAGTCCGAACGCTATGGCCACGCTGGACAGACCGGTGCCGAATTGGAGCACCCGGGTGCCCAAGACCATACCGGCTGCCAATATTCCGAGTCCCGCTGGCAACAGCATATCGGCCCACCGGAGTTGTGACACTTCACCACGCACAGCCCACGCCATGAATATCGCACTTAGCACTACGACCAGGGGATACTCCACCAGGGTAGGGAACAGTAGCGGCGCCAGCAGCGCATTGAACCCTCCCCCCATAACGCCGCCGAGGGATACCAGCAGGTAGAATTCAGTGAGGTGGGCGGGTGCAGGGCGGTCGTTGGCGATCGCACCATGGCAGACCATGGCGATGACGAAAAAGGCTATCAAATGTAACAAAACCAGCAGCCAGACCGGTTGTATGGAGTGAAGAATAATGACCATCACCAGGGGAAGCACAAGGATGGGAAAGGCACGAACCATGATCCGGTGAGGTATCAGGCGCTTCCGGGTAAATACCAGGATCAGAGTCAGAAGATATACAGCCAGGGGGATTACCCAAAGCAGGGGAACCGGTGCGATATTCGTGGAGAGGTAGGTTGTGACGCTCAACATCAAACTCGAGGGCGCAAATGCCCAGAGGACCCATCGAAGGCGGCGCCCGGTGGTCAAGGGTTCCGAATTGGCCGGAGTGAGTTCCCTGCTCGGTGCTGGGTGACTGTCTGTTGGCCCCGCTCTCGGGAACTTCAGCACCGTCACTGCACAGGCCAGGATCAGCACGATAAGCAGCCCGTATCCCGCCGCCCATATCCAGCTCTGATCTGCCAAAGGGAAATAAGGTTCCACCAGCAGGGGATAGGCCAGAAGACCGAGCATGCTGCCGCCGTTGCTGGCTGCATAGAGGAAATACGGATCTTCCGCTTTGCGGTGGCGCGTTCTGGCGAACCACTCCTGCATCATCGGGCTGATAGTGGAGACGACAAAGAAAGGTGGCCCGACGCTGATGAGTAGAACCAGCAGGAGCCAGGGACCCGGATTATGTGCCGTGGGAGGACTCCAGCCGCTCGGAATTTTAATGGGCAGGACGATCAGAGGCAGGAGAACCAGCAAACACTGTATAAGGGCTCGGGGACGAATACTGAGCCGTCGCGCTGAAACGTGCGCATACAGATAGCCCAGCAGCAAGCTCCCCTGGCAGAAAACCACCACTGTGTTCCAGACCGCCGGTGAACCACCCAGGAGGGGAAGGACCATCTTACCAAACATCGGTTGGACCAGAAACATCAGGAAAGCGCTTACAAACAATGTTGTGGCGTAGATGGCTAGCATAACTTTAACGGCCTCTACCCATAGGGGGAGGAGGATAGCAGGAACTGATTATCGGGGTTTCTCGTCTCACCTCCGCTGGTCACGATGATCGCCGCAGAGTCGTTGACCGGGCATTTGGTTTCGCAGATGCCGCAGCCGATACACAGCTCCGGATCAACGTGGGGTTGTTTCAGCACCTTCTCGTTTCCATCACGGTCGCGGACGGTGACTTCCTCGAACCAGATCGCCTTGGTGGGAGTCGGGCAGTGCTCTTCGCAGACGATACACTCGGTATCGAACACGAACGGTAGGCAGCGCGAGCGGTCCACATAAGCGGTGCCGATATGGACCTGTTGTTTCTCTTCCACCGACAGTTCTTCGATCGCCCCCGTGGGGCAGACCTGGCCGCAGAGGGTGCAGTTGTACTCGCAGTAGCCGACGGCGAAGATAAGTAACGGCGACCAGATGCCCGCCAGGCCGGCCTGGTGCGTGGTGGGATGGATGGCGTTGGTCGGGCAGACCTTCATGCATTCGCCGCACCGTACGCACTTGGTGAGGAAGTCCTTCTCAGCCAGAGAGCCGGGCGGCCGGATAAGGGCGGGGTTGTAGGTCTTCTCCTGCACAAGGGGTGAGACCTTCAGCAGAAGTGTAGTCGCCGCACCCGAGCCGGCCGCGGCCAGAAAGGATCGCCGACTAAGGCCGGTTTCAGATCTAGCTCTGGGTTTCTTAGCCATTGTCTACCGCCGCTACTTTCTTCCCCCTGCGCGGAGGCCGGGGTGGAACGATCTGCCACGTCTTACCGAGCCATCTCCAGTGGAAACTTATCGCGCCCTCGGGGCACTGCTCACGACAGTTGAAGCAGGTAAAACATTCCTGCTTCTTCCATCGGTCCGCAAGATGCGGGTCGCATGCCCCGTGACAGTAAGGGACGCACAGGTTGCAGTTGGTGCAGATCTCGGGATTGTTGTGCACTTCCAGGCGCGAGGTTTTGGCACATGTCCCCAGAAGAGCACCCAGCGGGCAGATATAGCGGCACCAGAACCGGAAACGGACCAGAGCAAGTACCACGAGCAGGACAAACACCAGACCGATCAGCACACCGCCTTCATACGCAACGGGCTCGATGGGCAGTACGTAGGCCCTCAGGAACGAGTAGATCGGTTCTGTAATCAGCGTCACGCGGAGCGGACCTATCCCCGGATCAGCCAGATACAACCAGGTGAAGAGCTGGTCGGCGCCCCAGGCGAAGGCGGGGTAGATACTGGTGGCCATTGTCCGGTAGAAGAGAGGTATCGGATCGAAGATGCCGGTAATGTGGAGACCGGTGAGAGCCGCCACCAGCAGGCCCACGAGCAGCAGGTACTTGCTCTTCTGCCAGCGGTCCCATTTGCCCTTCCTGATCTTCTCCGCCAGCGTTCCTCCACGCATAGCGCTCACGGCGTTGAACACGGTTCCCAGCGGGCATACCCAGCTGCAGAAGAACCGGCCGAGGAGGAGCGTCAGGCCGACCACGATCAGCGCCAGTAGCATCCCCGGCAATATCGAATGGGAGGCGAGGAGAGTGGAGACCAGTACGAGCGGATCGATGTCCATGAAGAACTTCGCCAGCGGTCCCGTATCGTTTTCTCCGACCAGCGTGGTCCTCAGAAAAATGATGATGAACAGACAGAGAAAGAGGATCTGCGACGCGCGGCGAAGGTTAACTATACTCATTACTCAGCAATCATACGCAGGGGCTGCGGCAGTTTCCATGGCTGGCGTTCGTTATCTGTCTACGAAATGCTCAACCGGACCGGATCGAGGCTTTCGAAGTCGATGGTCCCCAGGCCGATGCTGGCGGCCGCTCTCGTCGTACTCAGGTGGTCCGGGTTCATGCCGAAGAGTGTGGTGCCGTAGGCGTTGATGGCCACGGTATCGACGCCGGCGACCAGGATGTCCCGGCGTTCCACATCCTGCAGGCTCCCTCCCGTAGGCCCGTTCGCTTTCAGGATGCGGATCGCGTCGAGCACGACCAGATCTGAAGGTACGAATTTCGCGACATCGGCCATCGCCGGTCCAAGATTCTGGTGGAGGCGGTTGCGCGGATCGCCGAGAACCCCCATGAGGTTCTTGATGGTCAGCGTCAGAGAGGTCAGGCTATGGTGCTTGGCGATAGGAACGTTGATCCTCTTGTCACACTCGATGTAGTCGACGTAGGTGGGCCACGATTTCAGGTTCTCGCCCCCGATATCGACATCCCTGAACTTCCGCCTGTCCATAAAGAAGACCTCGGCTCCCTCCTCTTCGGCCGCCTTCTGGATCCTGCTGCTGCGAAAGGTTCGCCGCTGGTCGTTGCACGGGAGGTCGGACACCCGGACCTTTCTGGCACCGGATTCGAAGCAAAGCCTGACCAGAGTCGCAACGACGTCGGGATTGGTATTGGCTGCCTGAGCGGGCAGCCTGTCCCAGCCGATATTCGGTTTGATAAAGACTACATCCCCCCGGGAGATGAAACGACCCATTCCCCCTAGTGATTTGATTGCCTCCTCGGTGAGACGCTGGGCTTCATACCCCACGGCCTCGGCATCTTCCTGCGGGTCGTTCCAGGAGATAATGGCCATTTTCGGCGGCTGCAGGTCGAGAACACCGGGAGTGAATCCCACCGCTGCAGCACCCTTGGCCGATTTCTCCATGAATTCTCGTCTGGTCAACCTGCGCAGCATGCTCTCCTCCTCTGTCGAAGCACCCTTCTCCTTCGGAAAACCCGTTGGTAGTACTTATAATATTCAAGGGAACAATCAAAGATATTCAATGTAATCGCCAAAACAAAGGTAGGCACTAGTTTGTATCGGCCTCGTTCCTCATGAAGGGGAGCAGAGGCAGCATCTTATGGCCGAACTCGCCACCGCCATGCCGAGGGCGGGGGGGA
>JAUVWC010000284.1 GCA_030604325.1 Candidatus Zixiibacteriota bacterium
ATCCTTTAGATAATTTGCCGTCTCCATCCAGACCAAAGGATCGAGTGTCACGGTCGGGTCGAGCTTATCCTCTTCAACCGTGCACTTCTCGCCCAGGCGCTCTGCGAGGATTCGGGCTGCCGTATCCTCCTTCGCCACCCAGGGGGCGTGCTGGACTTCCTGCTCCTTCTCGCTCACGCTTTAGTCATCCTTGTTGGCGAGAGTGGCGAACTCATCAACATTGGGCCGACTGGGCTGGTTAAGTCCCGGATCGTCCGCCCAGACCTGCTCGCGCATCCTGCGGGTCTCAGAGCCTTCCTCATCCTCTTCAACATCCGGGATCCAGAACGAGCCGATCTTGTAACCGAGGATCCTCTCCTTCTCCACTTTCTTCTTCAGCATGAGGAATCCCTCGATGAGCGACTCGGGCCGGGGGGGACAGCCGGGCACATAGATGTCGACCGGAATGATTTTGTCGATGCCTTTGATGACGTGGTAGCCATACTTCCAGTATGGCCCTCCACTGTTGGCACACGAACCCATACTGATCACATACCGCGGTTCCGGCATCTGTTCATACAACCGCTTGACCCGGAGCCCCATTTTGTATGTAAGCGTGCCGGAGGCGATCATCACATCACACTGCCGCGGAGTATTCCTCATCAACTCGTACCCGTGGCGCGCTATATCGAAACGGGTGGCCAGTGTGGACATCATCTCGAACGCACAGCATGCCAGTCCGAATCCCATCGGCCACAGGCTTCGGGCCCTGGCCCACGAGAGGACTGTGTCAACAGAGGTCAGTACTATCGACTCACTCAACTTGCGGACCAGTGGGGGCATTCCCGGTGTGGCCTCGGCCGGCGGCAGGTCGTAGGGCGGGCGGTCAACTACGAGCCTCGCGGCGTCAGTCGCCGGGTTCTCTCCAATAGCCTTGACGTCCCTGACCTCGATGAATCCGGTCTCAACGTCGCGCGGCTTCTTCAAATCGGCCATTCGTGTTTACTTTCCCGCGGAGGTTGTTGAGGTAGTGATTTCCGGACCGGACGGGGAAGCAGGTGAAGTCCGGCCACCCTTGAAAATCGCCTGGGGAGGCAGATCCACATCGTCGGCGGTGAATACCGGACGTGGCTTCACCCAATCCAGGTCACCTTTTACCCATGCGTAGACCAGGCCGAGGAAAAGAATGCCAATGAAGATAAGCATCTTGATGAGCGTTATGAACCCGCGCCCGGCGTCGATTTCACTCTGGTAGACGATGGCCCACGGGAACATGAACAGGATTTCGGCCTCGAAGATGATGAAAGTCAGGGCGACGGTGTAGAAACGGAAGTTGTAGCGGATACGGGCTTCCCCTCTAGGCTCCTCACCACATTCGTAGGTGGCGAGCTTCTCGGGACTGGGATTCCGGGGTTGGACCAGGCGGGCGATTAGTATGTTGAGAAAAACCAGACCGGCACCGAAGAGGAGGAATACAAGGATGGTGGCATAGGGTCCGCGCATTTAATCGATTCTCCCGGCTGTTTCCAGACACATAGGTCTGAGAATCGCCTATTCGGTTATTGTGAACGTATCCAGAAGAGTTGAGGCGTCAACCGCTTATTTATTGAATGCTCGGGATCATGCCGATCCCGTCTCAGGGGCGGGCCAGCCGCAGACGGGCGCCGCGCTCGAGACCCAGCCGCTCGGCCGCGCTGCCACCGTTGACAGCTATTTCCACCAGCCCGCTGCTGCCCTCCACGGCGACCGCTTCTCCCGCCTCCACACTATCGTATGATGGAAAGAGTCCCTTTACCTGTCGCAGGCCGCCGGCGGTCTCGACCTCGAGGATTCCCGGCACTTCACCGCTCACCATTGGAGGTGGTAGGAGGGCCGCCTCGATTGTGGTGACGCAGTTGCCGAACTTATCCACGTGAATGACCCGGCCGGCACCGGCGGGATCGGAGGGCGCGGGAAGCAGATCGACAACAGGCCCCCCCGACAACTCTCCTTCCGGCTCCAGGGATGCTCGAAGCTCGGGTCCCATTTCAGCGGGATCGACACCCTGGGCCAGGAAGGCTCCCACCGGAGCGAAGATGTCGCGGCCGTGGAAGGTGGAGCTGACCGGACTCAGGTGGAACCGCTCGTCCTCGAGACTCCACGCCCGGATCTCCTCACCCGCCGCCTCCACCTCACGCACTACCCACGCCAGCAATCCGTTGTCGGGACCCACGAAGAACTGGTCGACAGCCCGCAGGGCGATGGCCCCCCGCCCGCCCCCCACACCGGGGTCCACCACGGCGATATGGATGGTGCCCGGAGGGAAATAGAGGTAGGCATTACGCAGCACATACGCCGCGTGGATGATATCACCGTCGGGAATCGAGTGGGCCAGGTCGACTACCCGGCCGTGGGGACAGATCCCAAAGATGACGCCTTTAAGAACACCTACGAAACCGTCGGCGTCCCCGAAATCGGTGGTCAGTGTTATCAGCGGCATGTGAACAGTAGCACAGAGCTAAGATTTATGTCAGCGGGCCGGGAACGCCACCAGTTTAACGGCGGCGCCCCGGCCGTGACAAGTCCGGCCTTGCTGTGGGGTTACAGGACCGGACACCCGGATGTCGGACCACCAGACCCGTAGCAGGCTCCATCAGCGGGCACCGGGTACCGGCCCGCCGGAGGGTATGTGGCTGTCGGGGCGGAGGATTCGTGCCG
>JAUVWC010000251.1 GCA_030604325.1 Candidatus Zixiibacteriota bacterium
CCAGCCCACCCGCTTCGTGCACCAGCCTGCATATCGTGTCCATATCCGTCTCGAACAGACCGAGAGTGTTGGGATTGGTAATCATCATCCCCGCTACGTCATCTCCCAGTGCTGCCTCGAGCCCGTCCAGATCCACCCGGCCTTTGTCGTTGCTCTTCAATTCGTAACTGGTAACCCCGTTCAGCGTCACACTCGCCGGGTTTGTCCCGTGGGCGGAGTCGGGCAGAAGAACCCGCTTGCGCCGCTCTCCCTCCCCGCTGGCCTCATGGTAGGCCCGGATGATCATCAGCCCGGCCAGCTCTCCTTGGGCGCCGGCGGCCGGCTGCAGGCTTACCGCTGCGAATCCTGAGATCGCCGCCAGTAACTGTTCGAGTTCCCACATCAGTGCCAGAGCCCCCTGCATGGAGCCGTCGTGCTGCAGGGGGTGCAGGTCCACAAATCCCGGCAGTCGCGCCAAAGCCTCATTGACCTTAGGGTTGTACTTCATGGTGCAGGAGCCCAGCGGGTAGAGGTTCTTGTCCACGTGATGGTTCTTGGCCGAAAGCCGTATGAAGTGGCGCACCACCTCGCTCTCGCTCATCTCGGGCCAGGCGGGGGCCGCCGCACGCACGAGCTCCTGCGGCCACACCGGCTCGGTCTCCGGCACATCCGCAGGGGGTAGATAGAAACCACGCCGCCCGGTACGGCTCAGCTCGATAGAGAGGGGCTCGGGAGCGGACGACCATGGGCTGGAGGTAATTGAGGGTCCCCGATGGGAAGATGTCGTTGCCTCGTCGGCCATATCTGTTGCCCTCAAACCAGCGCTTCGGCGAATGCCTGTATAAAGCCGTCTATTTCCGCCCGGGTGCGGCGTTCGGTGACCGCGACCAACAGATCTCCCGGTAATTCCTCACCGAAACGCGTCAGGTCCACTCCCCCCATGTAGCCGGCTTCAGCCAGATCGGCCAGCAGCGGTCCCGGCCCGCATCGAAGGTTCAGGGTGAACTCGTTGAAGAAGCCCACCTCGGGAAAGCCATCTCAACCCCGGGCAGTGATGCCAATCCATCGGCCAGGTATCGTGCTTTACTGGCACACAGCTCGGCCACATCCCGCAGGCCTGCCGGACCCAGCAGCGTCATATAGACGGCAGCCCATGTGGCACACAGCCCCTGGTTCGTGCAGATGTTACTGGTAGCCTTGGCCCGCCGGATGTGCTGCTCCCTGGTCTGAAGGGTCATCACGTAAGATTGCCGGCCGTCACGGTCGAGGGTACGGCCGATAAGCCGTCCCGGCATGCGCCGGATGTGATCGGAGCGGCAGGCGAACAGTCCCAGGTAGGGACCGCCCATGCTGAGCGGGAGCCCGAGGCACTGTCCCTCAGCCGTGGCCACATCCGCGCCCCACTCGCCGGGCGGGGCCAGCACTCCCAGACTGGTCGGATAGACCGCAGCCACCACCAGAGGGGGTTCCTTCTCATCCACCGCGCGTACCGCTTCGGCCAACTCACCCGCGTTCTCCAGGCAGCCGAAGAAGTTCGGTTGCGAGAAGATGAAAGCGCTGGCAGGCTCGGAGAGCTCTCTCTCGAGCACCCCCGCGTCGGTGCGGCCGTCGGCACCGATCGGGATCTGTACCAGGTCGATCTCCAGCCCGCCGGCATAGGTCTCGAGCATTCGCCTGCAGTGAGGATTCACTCCCATGCTGACCAGGACCCTTCCCACTGGGCGGGTGGAGCATACCAGCAGCATCGCCTCGGCCAGGCTGTGGGCCCCGTCGTAGAGGCTGGCGTTGGCTACCTCCATCCCCATCAACTCGGCCACCAGCGATTGAAATTCGTAGATAACCTGCAGGGTGCCCTGGCTGACCTCGCTCTGATAGGGGGTATAGGCGGTGGTGAACTCGGAGCGGGAGACCACAGCATCGATGGCGGCGGGAGTGAAGTGGTCGTAAGCCCCACCGCCGGTAAAACAAACCAGGTGGGAGGCTCCAAGATTCCGGGCGGCGAGATTCCCAACCCTGGTCTGCACCTCCATCTCCGAGATCCCCCCCGGAATCGGCAACGGCTGCTTCATGCGAAGATGTTCGGGCACCGGCTCGAGCAGATCCTCGAACTGCTCCGCACCGATGGCGCGGAGCATCTCGAGCTGTTCCTCACTGCTCGAAGGCGCATAGCGCATGACGGTTACTCCCCGCCCACGCCGATCAATTCTTCATAGGTATCGGAACTCAGCAGCCCATCCAGCTCGGAGGTATCGCTCAGTTTAACCCTGATCATCCAGCCCGCGCCGTACGGATCATCGTTGACGGTTTCGGGGCTATCGACCACCTCGCCATTAACATCAACCACCTCTCCGCTGACCGGGGCGAAAAGCTCGGCCACCGCTTTGACCGCTTCGATTGTTCCGAACTCCTCACCGGCTACAGTAACGGCGCCCACTTCGGGCAGTTCGAGGAAGACCACATCACCGAGTTCGCTCTGGGCAAAGTCGGTAATGCCGATCACGGCCACGTCGTCTTCGACGCGGCACCATTCATGCTCACTACTGTAATGAAGATCCTTGGGAATATTCATGAACGCTCCCTAGCCAGGCGGCCCGGAGCCGCAGTGGTAGTGACCGCCCCCCGGCCGGCAGGAAGTGCGGCATAGCCCCTAAGCACCGGAGGCTTCGGTGGGTGTGGTCTGTGACAGCAGTCGCGGTATGAACGAAGTGTTTACCTCCGTGCCTTCAATGAAGACAGGATCGTTCATTATCTTCAGGTGCAGGGGGATGGTGGTCTTGATCCCCTCCACCACGAACTCTTCCAGCGCTCCTCGCATGCGGGCAATTGCTTCTTCACGTGTTGACCCGCGGCAGATTAACTTCCCGAGCATCGAGTCGTAGTAGGGCGGGACCTCGTACCCGGCGTAGATATGGGTATCAACCCGTATCCCGGAACCTCCGGGAATATGCAGCGACTCGATGCGCCCGGGTGAAGGGGCAAAGCCGTTATCCGGATCCTCGGCGTTGATCCGGCACTCGATACAGTGTCCCCTGAATTCTACTTCATCCTGGGTAAGGGCAAGCTTCTCGCCGGCAACCGCCAGGATCTGTCCC
>JAUVWC010000210.1 GCA_030604325.1 Candidatus Zixiibacteriota bacterium
CTTACGGTTATGGTTCACGCGATCTACGTCCTGATTTTCGCCATTGCCGTCCCCCTGGTCCACCTGGCTCTGGGCGCTACCATGGATCAGGCCGTCGGCAATCCCCTGAGCGGGCAGCCGAGCTGGTCGATCGGGGTGGGCAGTGTGCTCGCCGCCTCGGGCCTGGTGCTGATCCTGGCCTCGATCGCCTGGTTGGGCAGGATCGGCCGGGGACTTCCCATCTCTTCCTCACCCCCCCGCCGTCTTGTGACGGCCGGCCCCTATCACTGGTCGAGACACCCCATCTACCTGGGCGCGGTACTTGCCTTCCTGGGTGGCTCCCTCCTGCTGGGCTCTTTCTGGAACGCCGTGCTGGCGGGACCGCTCCTTGGATTCTTCTATTTCACATACGCATGCGGAGTCGAGGAACCGATCCTTCTCTCCCGCTTCGGCGAACAGTACCGGACCTACCAGGAGAAAACCGCCCTTGTCGTGGAGTTTCCCCTCCGACGGCACTCGTACAAACTTATCACCGGCGCGCTGACCCTGCTTTCGGCAGCCATCAACCGGCCCAAGATCAGCAGGATGGGCGACCATATCTTTTTCTGGGGTTACGGAATCTGGATAGGGGTGGGAGCGACACTGGGGCTGACCGCCATGGAATACGTACTCCTGGTCCAGGGTCTACCTGTGCCAAAGGCGGCCTGGACCGTCGCCGCCGTTGCCACCGCAGGACTCCTGGGATCACGGATGATGTGGCGCACGGGGGTGGCCGTGCGTAACGGTGGAGGATTCGGCCACACTGCTGGAACGGTGGGCTTCGTGTCGTGGGGAGTGCTGGCCGGTCTCCTGATCGTGCTGCCACTGCTGGCCCTGGCGACCGGACAGTCCGCCTACCTGCTCTTCGATGCGACATTGCCGGCCCTGATGACCGCCCACATCTTCAGCCGCACCGGCTGCGCCTTCTACGGATGCTGCTATGGCAAGGAAACGACAACCCGTCTACGGCTCTGCTACCAGCATCCCGCACTCAAGGCGGTGCGCGAGAAAAAGGTGCACCCTGAAGCCCTGCGGCCCGTCCAGCTTATCTCGGCACTGTACGGCGGGGTAATCGCTGCCCTGGTCTTCGGGCTGTGGTGCCGGCTGCCCCTGCCGGTGGGTATTCCGGCTGCGCTGACCGCGGCAATGTACGGGCTCTTCAGGCTGGGCGAGGAATGGCTCCGCTCGCAGAGCGTGCTGCTCTGGGAGTTGGTATCGCCCGCCCAGCTGGCAGCCCTTGCCCTGGCGCTCCTCGGTCTCGGGCACCTGGCCTCGATCCCGCCAGGCGGAGGGTCGGCCACCTATGCGGCGCTCGGCGAGGTCGCGTTCGCACCCGTACTTCAGCAGATCCACCCGCTGTTGCTGGCTGCTTCGGGGCTGATAACAGCCTTTGTTCTGAGCTACCATTACAGGGCGATAGGACGATGGAAATGAGCACCCCTTACGAATCCGGATTCCCGGTGGAAGCGCCACGATATCAGGAGGGGCACCTCCACTGGTACGGCTGCGATCTGCAGGATGTGGCCGATCTTTTTGACACACCCGCCCACGTCGGCTGCGCGGAAGCGGTGAGTGATGCGCTGCGGGCATTTCGCGCCCCCTTCCTGGCAGCAGACCTCCCCCTCGACGTCTGTTATTCGGTGAAGACCAATCCCCTGCCGGCATTTCTCGAAGCCCTCCGGCACGAGGATGCCGGCTTCGAGGTATGCTCTGCACACGAGCTCGATCTGGTCGACCGGCTGGGTGTAGAGGGCGGGAGGATCATCGCCACCGGCCTGCGCGACGGATTCTCCTTCGCCTTGCGCGCGGGGGAGCTGGGCGTTGGAATGCTGACCGTGGCCACCGCCGGACAGCTCCAGACCATCATCAAGGAGAGGGGAGAGCTTCCACCACGCTTCCCCCTCTCCCTGACCATATGTCCCCAGCTGCGGCGGGGTCGCTGGGATCTCACGCTCAATACCGGAGCCCGGGGTGCCGCCATCGGTTTTCGGCCCGGTACGGCAGAACTCAATGAGGCAATGAGCGCCATCGCTGCCCACCAGCAGCTCGATCTGGTCGGACTGCACATGCACATCGGCTCAGGGATCCGCTGCGCGGCGCCATACAGGAAGGCGATCAAGACACTCGAACGGGTGATCCACACCGCTTCCGGGATGGGACACTCTATCCGCATCGTTGATATCGGCGGCGGGTACGGACTCACCTCGGCCCCCGTGCTGGGCCCGTGGAAGATCGTATCCACCCTCCTGGGTCCGAAAACAGCCACCTCTGAGGCAAGAGCCCACGACACGATCCTGGTGGAAGTTGCTGATGCCCTCTCCCGCTTGTTCAGCCGGTTGGAAAGGCTCGGGATTCGCCCCGAGGTACTGGTGACGGAGCCGGGACGCATACTCTCCGGGCCCTGCCAGCTCCTGCTGCTCACCGTCCTCGAGGTGATCGACCGGGGCCGGCACGGACGATTCCTGCTGTGCGACGGCGGCTCGATGGCTATCTCCCCCATGCTGATGACCGAAGCCCACCGCGTGATGACGCTGCGTGAATCCGGCGGCCAGTACCTCCACTATCGCGTTCTGGGCAGTATGCCCACGGCCCTGGACCGGGTCTGCGCCGGCGCACTGCTGCCCGAAATGCACCCCGGAGACCGGATCGCGGTACTCGATACCGGCGCCTATTTTGTCTCCATGAACAACACCTTCAGCGGCCCGCGGCCGCCAGTGGTCTGGATCGAGGAGGGAGAGGCCAGGCTGGCGCGCAGGCGCGAAACGGAGATGGAGGTCTTTTCCCGGGACCTGCTGCCCCAACGCAAAGGTGCAGATGAGGAGAATACACCTTGAGATCGTCAGACGCAGACAACTTCAATCCGGAGGTCGCGGCCGGCCTCCTCCACCGCCTCAGTGAAGGAGGGATCTCCTGGCGGGAACTCGATCCCCGCCAGCGTGGCCGCCGCCTGAGGAACCTTCGCCGGTTGATGGCCCGTCGCGCCGAGGAGCTGGCCCGCCGCATCGCCGCCTCTACCGGTCGGCCGATCTTCGAGGCCCTCACCCAGGAAGTCCTCCCCGCCCTCGAAATGTCCCGCTACTGTGAGCGCCATCTTCCCCGCTGGCTCCGCCCCCGCCGCTCACGCTACCTCCGCCCCGGTTTCATCCGCAGCCGGCAGGAGATACACTGGGAACCCTACGGCACGGTGGCCGTAGTAACCCCCTTCAACTTTCCCTTCTCCCTGGCCGTCATGAGTGCCACCTACCTGGCCATCGCCGGCAACACTGTCGTGCTCAAACCCTCGGAAGCCGTCTCCGACATCTCGAAGCTCATCGGCGAGCTCATGGCCGAGGCGGAGCTGGCCCCGTCGATCATTGGCGTGGTGGAGGGCGGACCCCGGGCCGGCCGGTTCCTGGCCGAGGCCGATGAGGTGGTAAAGGTCGTGTTCTTCGGCCGCAAAGAGGTCGGCAGCGAGATTGCCCGTATCTGCCAC
>JAUVWC010000116.1 GCA_030604325.1 Candidatus Zixiibacteriota bacterium
GAGATCTTCTTCCTCTCCAGCCTGTTCATGCTCATAGTAATCCGCTTTATCTACCGGACCATCCGCAACTTACTGCGCCTGGACGAGCTGGAGGAGCTGGCCAACACAGACGATCTGACGAGCATGTTTAACCGGCGGGCGATCATGCGTCTGCTTGATAAAGAGTACCTGAAAGTGCAGCGCTTCGGTGTTCCCCTCAGTGTGGCGATGGTGGACCTAGACCACTTCAAACGTATCAACGACACTTATGGACACCTTGCGGGCGACACGGTTTTGAAGGAGGTAGCGCAGGTGCTCAAAAGGGGCCTTCGCAAGATAGACGTCTTGGGCCGTTACGGAGGCGAGGAGTTCCTCTGCGTCCTTCCCATGGCATCGGTTGACGGTGCATTTATCTCCGGAGAACGTATCCGGAACCAGGTCAAGGAACTCCGCTTCGAGGTCACCGGGCGCGATCAGCTCACTCCCGTTCCCCAGGGTGAAGAAGCCTCGGGAGAGGTGGTCACTATAACGATTTCGGTTGGGGTGGCTTCTGTCGATTCAGAGACGGCGTCGGCTGAAGATGCCGTGGCCGCGGCCGATGCGGCCCTGTATGCGGCGAAACAGGGCGGCCGGGATCGCACCTGTCTGTCGTCCAGGTGATCCCTCAGTATACTCTGAACACTACCATCCTCTGCCTGTCCGGCCGTGAGGATAGGGGGCTAATCCTCCGGCGATATGTCGGGGGCGGAGCTGCTGGTGCGCAGATAGTAGCGTTTAGCGGTGCTCTCTCTTACCAGCCATCCACGCCGCTCGGCGTGGAAGAGGATCGTTCGGATCTCCTCCTGCTGGTCGGCAGGAAAGGCGCGATAGACATCCGATTCCGAGGCCCCTACCTCACCACCTGCCAGCTGGAGCACCTTCGCCAGCTGGTTACGCCTTAGTCTGGCACGCCGCACCAGGTAGCGGAAGCCGTCTATATCGAGCACATCCAGATGAGTGATGCGGAGGTCCTCCATCTCTCTACCGACCTGCGCTGGCTTTCCTTTCCACAGATTCTTGAAGCCGGCCTGCCTGCACATTGCGGCCTGGGCCTCCCACGCTTCGAGCGATTCGTGAAAGCGGGCCAGAGCCTCTACGAAGAGACCCTGGCGCACCAGATCGCGGGCGCGCTCGTGCGTATCCAGGGCCCGTTCGACCAGTTCACTGGTGGCCTCGGTCTCCTCCAGGCTCTCCTCCACGATGCTCCGGATATCCTCGCTGCCGAGAGAATCGAGTCCCCGCCGAGCAGGTGAACGCCGGCGAAAGAGTCTGCGGAATCTGTCACGCAAGCTCATCGGTTTCTACACTATCGTGCTGCATGGTTTGCCGGCGTTTGAAGAGGAAGAAGTAGACGGGAAACCCCAGCGCGGCGAATCCAAGGCCAATTCCCGATTCCAGCGGGCGCTGGAACAGGCTGTTGATCAACATAGCCGCCGCCAGGATCAAGAAGACTATGGGTGTCCAGGGGTATCCGGGAGTGGAATAGGGGCGTTCCGCGGTGGGATCGCGCCTGCGGAAGATGAAGAGGGTGACTGTAGACAGAGCGAAGAAGAGCCAGGTGGTGAAGATGAAGTAGTTGATCAGCTGATCGAAGGTGCCGCTGGTGGCCAGTACGGCGGCCCAGAGACCCTGGACCACAACCGCGTTGGCGGGGGTGCGGAAGCGCGGGTGAACCCGGCCCGTCCAGCGGAAGAAGTAGCCATCGGCTCCCATCCGGTAGAAGACCCGCGGTCCCAGCATCACCGAGCCGTTGGCGCCTCCCGTTATCGAGATGATGATGGCCACCGTTACCAGGGCCGCACCGCTGTCGCCGAGCAGGCGGCGGGCGCTGTCCGCGGCCACTTGATCGGATGCGGCCATCTGCTCGAGAGGGACCGTGATGAGGAAGATGATGTTCATGGCCACGTAGATACCAATGACGGCGGCTGTGCTCAGGAGGATAGCTTTCGGAAGCGAACGGCCCGGGTCTTTTACTTCGCCCGCCATATAGCAGATATCGGCCCAGCCATCATAGGTCCAGAGTATCGCCGCCAGGGCGATTCCCATCGCGCTCAGCACCCCGAGGCTGAATCCGGAACCGGTACCGCTGGTGAGCAGGCTCCAGTCCGCGCGGCTGCTGGTAAACCCGAGTACGATGAAGCCGGCGATGAGCAGAATCTTGAGCGAGGTGAGGAAGTTCATAATGTTGCTGCCCAGCCGAACCCCCCGGTAGTGGATGATCGACAGCAGCAGGATGAGAATGATGGCCGTCGCTTTAATGCCCCAGGCTGAGAGCGGGACGAGTTGGCTTACGTACTCAGCAACCCCGGTAGTGATAGCCGCGATCGCCCCCGGCTTGATGACCAGCAGGAAGAGCCAGCCGAAGATGAAGCTGACCAGTGGACCGAACGCCTCTTTGAGGAAGACGTAGATCCCGCCCGTGGCCGGCATGGAGCTGGCCAGTTCGGCGAAGATGAACGCGCCGAGCAGGCAGAGGACGCCTCCGAGCACCCAGGTGATGAGGATGAGCCCGGGGCTGCTGATGTTCCGCGCTACCACACCGGGCACGATGAAGATGCCGGAACCGATGATCGTTCCGATGATGATTGCGGCCGCGTCCAGCCAGCTAAGCTGCCGGATGAGTCCGCCGCTGCCGCTGTTGGTGTCCAGGGTGTTGCTGTTGGCCTCTATCTGGCTGTCGTTCATACGCCCTACGATAATCGATTCAACAGAGTCCCGAAAGTCTGTGCCGGGAGCGGTTAGACTTTGCTGCTGGCCACATTATAATCGATTTTCCCGCTTCAGGGGACAACCGGCATTCACAACGGCAAGGGCAGTGGCCCCATGACGGAACAGACAGGCAACCTCATCCGCAAACACGCTTATGTTTCCGGTATCGTCCAGGGCGTTGGTTTCCGCTGGTTCGTCGAGCGTGTCGCCAACTTCCGGGGACTGGGCGGTTGGGTGAGGAATCTGCCCGACGGGCGGGTGGAGCTGGAGGTTGAAGGGTCGTTGTCAGCCGTCGATAACTTTCTGGACGAGGTCGGCAGGGGACCGTTCAGCGGGCGCGTTGACAAGGTGATTACCGCCGATAAGCCTGTTGAAGGCACGATCGAGTTCCGTATCCGGTTCTGATTCTGCCCAGGTCGTGGCCGCCTTCCCCCGGGGTAACGGTAAACGAACCGCCGGCGGGGCCGTCAGCTAGAATGGGGGGCAGGTGCCGGGGAGTGCGGGGGTGCTTTTTCAGCAGTTCACAACTGGACAGTGCCGGACCTTCCGGCTAACTTGGAACACTAAACATAGAGCGTAGAGCGTCCAGGCATCGGAATTCATTGCCGCTCTGATGCCGCGGGCCCCATCCCACGAGGAGAAACCCGGAATGAAGTACCGCATGATATCTTCAATGTTCAGCGCTGCTGCCCTGGTGCTGGTTGTCGGTGTACTGGCCGTACCCAAGACTACAAAGGCTGGACCGGTCTTTCAGGACCCGCCGACCAGAACGATGTATGTGGTGGGACACGGGCCCGTCCAGGTGCTGAGGCTGTATGACCAGCCCGACCCGCTGGGTAAGACGCAGAAGGTCGTCCCGGTGGGAATGCCGGTAGAGGTCTACACCGACCAGCTCTACAACAAGTACTGGTACAAGACCACCGAGGAATTCTACGCCCACCAATACTACCTGACTGAGATTGACCCCAGCCTGGCGGTAGCCGAGGAAGCGGTGGAGGAGAGGAGCCCGGAGGAACGGCAGCGTGAGGATGAACTCCTGGCAAAGTACATGGATATTGAGATCGTCAGTATGATTCTGCGCAAGGAGATCAGGGTGGGCTTCACCCAGGATCAGGTCAGAGATTCCTGGGGTGAGCCCGATTCTTGGCACGTCTCGAAAACAACGGCCATGGGTGACGAAGTAATGTGGGAGTACGACGCTCTACCGGGCAAGAGGGGCGCCGCACGTCTGTCGTTCGACTACCGGAAGAAACTGGTGAATTACGTGGTCGAAAAGTAGAATTGATTCGTACGAAAAACACATATAAGTCTTGAGAATTCCAGGCCCGTCCGCTTCAATCAGTGGACGGGCCTTTGCATAAGTATCCTGGCGCCTACCTGTCAGTGGGGGTAATATCCCCCCGAACATGAGTGTGGAGGAGTATCCATGTCGAAGCTTCAAAAGATCAAGCTCTTTGCCAACTCCAACGTTGTCGGGCTGGAGAAGGATATGAGCACCTGGCTGAGGGACACGACTCCGCCACCGGTCATCACCCAGCTCCAGACCACCGGCTGGGGTGATGGGGGTGGGGCGGGGGAATACACCATCGTTTGCCTGGTGGTGTACGAATAGCCCGCAGAGCAGGCTCGTTATAGCCAGTCTCACGAAGGGATAGAGGCGAATGCAGAGCGAAGAGGATATCGTTGAACAACTAAAGGTTGCCCGGGAGGCACTGGAAGATACCACAGCCAGTTTGAGCAGCGGCAGCCTGATCGCGCTCGATTTCACCGGCATCGCCGGGACAGTGGGAATCATCCACGCGCTGGAATGGGTGCTGGAGGAGAGTGAAAAACTCCAGCTCCAGGTTAGCCCGCTGCGCCGTCCCCTGGAAGACATTTAGCTCCCTGAAATCACGCCCCGTTTTCACCGGCCCTGCCGGGGATTAAGATTGATGCCGCCACCCCTTGTAAGTGACGAGTTGTGTTTGTAATCTACCGGTCTGAATCCGCACCGCTTCCTCGTACCCGTTAGAGTTCAGGAGATCTCGGCATGAAAAGCTGCATTCGGAGAAATCCACTCCTTTCCAACCGATTCCGGGCCGCATGTCGTGGTTTGACGGCCGGTCTTCTTCTCCTTCTTCTCGCTGCGCCGTGTCTCTATGCACAGACGCAGGCGATAGATGAAGGATACACGGCAAAGATACGTGAATACACGACGGAGCCATTCTTCCTGACCCCGTATGTCGACTACCTGCCGGCATCCGACACAGTGCCCACGGTGGAGGATGTGCTCGGCCATATCGCCGGCGCCCCTGATGTGTTGAGCTACTCGCACGAGGTGCACCGTTACATGCGGGCGGTGGCTGAGGCCTCTCCCCGGGTGAAAGTCTTCACCATCGGGGAGAGCGAGGAGGGCCGGGAGATGATCCTGGTGGTCGTATCCAGCGAGGAGACTATCCGTAATCTGGACCACTACAAGGAGATCAACGGCCGGCTGGCCGATCCGCGCACCCTCACCGACGATGTGGCGAATAGGCTGATCAACGAGGCCAAGCCGATGTACTGGGCCACCGGTGCCCTCCACTCGGGGGAGACCGGCTC
>JAUVWC010000066.1 GCA_030604325.1 Candidatus Zixiibacteriota bacterium
GGCCGAGGCCGCCGAGAAGGAGCGGCTGGAAACACTGACCAAGCTGAAGGACGACTTTCTCTCCCTGGTGAGTCACGACCTCCGGTCCCCTCTTGCCGCCATAACCGTGAGTGCGTCTGTCCTGGCCCGGCGCAGCGAAGAGGCGCACGATGACAAAGGCCGCACCGATGCCCAGAGGATAGAGCGAAACGCCCAGCGGCTGGGGCATATGGTGGAACGGATCCTGCATACGGCCAGGGTGGAAGCGGGCCGCGTGAGCCCTGAACTGGAGTCTTGCCAGCTGCAGGAGGTGGCCTCGGCTGCCATCGAACGCCATCAGCTGATGGCCGACGGGGTAGGGGTGGCGCTGGAGAACCTCGTTGCCGAGGAGGCAGTAGTGCGCGCCGACCCCCTCCTTCTTCAGGAAGCGCTCAGTAACCTGGTGGATAACGCCCTGAAAGTATCAGATAAGGGCACCACCATTACTATTGGAGCTCAGCGGGCTGGGAGCGGATGGAAGCTGACCGTCGCGGACCAGGGTCCGGGGATTCCCGAGGACCGTCTGCCAACCCTTTTTGAGCGGGGTGAAGTATCCGGTACCGGGAAACGAACCGGGGGGTTTGGGTTGGGGCTCTATCTAGTGCGGGAGCTGGTGGAGTTGCAGGGTGGCGGTGTGGAGCTCCGCGAGACGACATCTGAAGGGACGACCTTCGCCATCCAATTACCGGAGTAGCTGTGCCGTGCGAAGAATCCTCGTTGCAGACGACGACCGTGAAATGCGTGAATCCCTCTCCGCTCTGTTGGTCTCGGCCGGGTGGGAGGTGTATGAAGCCAGTGACGGGATGGAGGCGGTTCGGGCCGTTGAAGAACAGCCGCCCCATGCCCTGCTCGTCGACCTGAGAATGCCCGGCAAAGGTGGACAGGAGGTCCTGGAAGAGGTCCGCTTCCTGGAACCGGATCTGCCGGTGATCGTCCTGACCGGCCACGGGAATATCGAACTGGCCGTTACGGCCGTGAAGAGCGGCGCGTATGACTTTCTCACCAAGCCGCCTGACCCTGACCATCTGCTGCTCGTTCTCGAACGCGCGGTTGAGCGCAGAACGCTCGAGCGGGAGGTGGAGCAGAACCGCCGGCGGCAGGACGATCTCTTTACCATGATCGGTGGGCAGGCACCGTTGATGCAGGAATTCCTGTCCAGGCTGGAGAGGGTCGCCGCCACCGAGTCGACGGTACTTCTGGCTGGCGAGACCGGGACGGGCAAGGAGCTGGCCGCCAGGGCGATCTGGAAGAGTGGTTCCCGCTCTCGGCATCCGTTCGTTGTCGTCAACTGCGCCACCCTGAGCGACACCCTGCTCGAGTCCGATCTATTCGGGCACGAGAAGGGGGCGTTCACCGGCGCGACCTCCGCCAAGGCGGGACGCCTGGAGGAGGCGGACGGGGGGACGCTCTTTCTGGACGAGGTCGGCGAGCTTCCGCTTCCGATCCAGGCCAAGCTGTTGCGGGTTCTGGAATACGGTGAGTTACAGCGGGTCGGCTCTACTCACACCCGCCATACCGATGTGCGTGTCATAGCAGCGTCCAACCGTGACCTGGAACAGGAGATGGCCGAGGGAGGATTTCGTCCCGACCTGTACCACCGCCTGGGGGTGGTGACCCTTCATCTGCCGCCGTTGCGGGAGAGGATGGAAGATCTTCCCCTCCTTGTTGATCACCATCTGAAGCGGCTTTGTGCCGAGCTGGGTCGTACCGAGCCGGAACTGACGGAAGCAGTGTGGGAGCGCATGCGGGAGTATGACTGGCCGGGCAATGTGAGAGAGGTGAGGAATATTCTGGAGCGTGCGCTCGTGCTTTCGCCTGAAGGAACAGTTGGCGCCGACGATATTCCCTCCTCGGCACCTGTCACAGACTCCGGGGATCCAACGGGAGTACCGGTCGGAACACCTCTGACCGAGGCTGTGGATACGTATAAGCGGTGGATGGTGCAGCGGTCGCTCGATGCCTGCGGGGGAAACCAGACCCGGGCAGCCCAGCTGCTCGGCATGCACCGCTCCTCTCTCAACCGCCTTATGAAGGAACTGGATCTGCGTTAGTACTCGTCGGGGAACGTCTGATAGGATGCCGGCGAGGAGACTGGTACACCGTTCCGCAATTACGCTCGCATTCGAGGGCCGATGCATTCCGGCCGGCGGCGTTGCGCCTCCGTGCCATAGACACCACTATGCCTTGTCGGCGCGCCTTGCCGGCCGGACGCTTCGGCCCTCTCGATACGTTACCGTACTTACGGAACGGTGTACTAGGCAGTACTCACCCCGGCCACCCGACGGTCGATCTCTTCCAGCAGGCGTGCCGGCACGCGCAGCTCTCCCCTTCCCCAACCCAGCGCGATCTCCTGATTTATCTTACCATGAAAATCGGTGCCCCCGGTGGGAACGAGGTCGAATTCCTGGGACAGTTCCTGGTAGTAGGCTGTTTGGGCAGGAGTGTGGTTTGTGTAGTAGATCTCGATTCCCGCCAGGCCCAGCTCTTTTAGATCGGCCACCAGCCGGCGCAGATCCTCCCCCTCCCGGCGTGTCTGGTAGGGGTGGGCCATGACGGGAATGCCCCCGGCCCCGCTGATCAGCTCAAAAGCAGCGCCCGGCTCCAAGCGGTACTTGTGTACGTAGGCTTTCGCATCCGATCCCAGGTACCTGTCGAAGGCCTCCTGGGCGGTTCGTACAGCTCCCAGGTCAACCAGAGTCTCGGCGATATGGGGACGACCGATAAGGTCCCCCCCTGACTTCTCCTCGACTTGCTCGAGGCTGATGGGTATGCCCATTTCCTGTAGTTTCTGGATGATCTTGGGATTGCGATCGGCCCGGGCCTGCTTGAGGTGAACAATGCCGGCGGCAAAACGGGTCTCGTGCTGATCAATCTCGTAACCGAGCACGTGGAGGGTGCCTCCGGCTAACTGAGCCGATATCTCGATACCCGGGACCACCCGTATTCCCAGCCGGGTGCCCGCTTCAAGTGCTTCCGGCACACCATCCGCCGTGTCGTGGTCGGTAACCGCAACCGCCCTGAGTCCGACGGAGACGGCTGCTTCAACCAGCTGTGTTGGGGTCAGGGAGCCGTCGCTTGCCGTTGTGTGAGTGTGTAGATCGATCCAGCCTTCGTCCATACCTCTGGCGGTCTACTCCTCCTCTGGGGGGCGGCGACCGGAGATCAGGAGAGCTCCCTCTTCCTGGAAGCCTGTTAGCTGCTCCCGGGTCTCGAACCACCTGCCGTCGATCTCTTCGGCCGGTTCAGACTCAAGATGGATACGCTGATCACCCACATCGATGAATCCGCATGCGCGGAAGAGGTTATTGTACTGGTCGGTTCCCTTGCAGTGCATGCTCACAGGCAGGTGATTGCGCCAGTGGTGGCAGTAGCGGTTCTCGAGAAAGAAGTGCATGGCTACGAAGAAGGTTCCACTCGGCTTCAACACACGGAACATCTCATGTCCTGCAGAAACCTGGTCGGGATAGTAGTAGAAGGATTCGATCGAGGTGATGTGATCGATGCTCCGATCATCCGTCGGTAGATCTTCGGCCGTGGCTATTTCGAAGCGGACGTTGGCCGGGTTGTCGGGTTCGCTCTTCGCCTTCTCGATCATATGCGGGGAGAAATCCACCCCGATCACATGGCCTTTCGGCATCACTTCGGTGGCGAGGTGACGGCTGAACCAGCCATCACCGCAGGAGAGGTCCAGGATCGTGTCCGATTCCCCGGCAGGCAGTTCGTTGGCGATGGCCAATCCCAGTTGCTTATGGGTTTTCTCCATCATGGTTCCGGTCTCAAGCAGGGCCCATTCGTCTAGCATTTCCCGTAGGCGGTCCCACGCCTGGGGATTGGAGATGTTGGACGGTTCGGCGATGGATTGTTCTATCATGTAGCCTCCGGTTGGGCACTGGGTGGTCCCGAGCAGGATTGACCGTAGCGATATCTTCGGGTGGTCTGTCTTGCCCGAATAGAATGCTCAACTTATAGTGCCAGCTCAGTCATGCCAATACCTACTGCTTATAAGAGTCGTGCCGGTCGGAAACCTGGGTGGCTGAAGGTCCGCGCTCCGGGCGGTGGGCAGTACGCCTATCTGAAGAATCTGTTGCGCGGCCTCCACTTACACACGGTTTGTGAAGAAGCTTCCTGTCCCAATCTGGGGGAGTGCTGGGGTGGGGGAACAGCCACGATAATGATATTGGGAGATACGTGCACCCGGGCGTGCCGGTTCTGCGACGTCAACAGCGGCAATCCGGGCGGATTGGTGGACGGGGATGAACCGAAGAACGTGGCCGATTCACTGGCTAGGCTCGACCTCAATTACGTCGTCATCACAAGTGTTGACCGGGATGACCTGCCTGATGGGGGAGCATCCCACTTCGCCCTGACCGTGCGGGAAATCAAGCAGCGCTGTCCGGGTTTGTATGTGGAGGCACTCATTCCTGATTTCCAGGGCAGTCGCGAGGCACTGAAGGCGGTCATCGATGCCGGCCCGCAGGTGATCTCCCACAACCAGGAAACGGTCCGCCGCCTCACCCGTACGGTCAGAGACAGGCGGGCCTCGTACGAGTTGACCCTGAGGGTTCTGGCGGAGCTGAAGAAGCTGGCCCAGCAGATACGGTCGGAACCCCTCTGGACCAAGTCGAGCCTGATGGTGGGATTGGGCGAGACGGAGGAAGAGATCGCTGAGGCCATGGAAGATCTGCGCGGTGTCGGCGTGGATTTTCTCACCATCGGACAGTATCTGAGCCCGAGCGCCAGGCACCTTCCGGTCCATGAGTACATCACCAGCGAACAGTTTGAGACCTACCGTCTCATGGGGGAGTCGAAGGGATTCAACTACGTGGCCAGCGGACCGCTGGTCCGTTCCTCCTACCGTGCAGGCGAGTTCTTTATGGAAAGCATTATCAAGGGATCCTGATTCTGCTGGAGGCGTAGCCGATGGACGTCAAGAAGTACGATGCCGTTGTCATAGGGGCCGGACCGGGTGGCTATCCCTGCGCCATCCGGCTTGCGCAGTTGGGGAAGAAGACCCTCTGTATCGAGGCACACAAGCTGGGCGGAGTCTGCCTCAACTATGGATGCATACCCTCCAAGGCGCTCATCTCCTCCGCGGAGTTTTATCACCGGGTGGATAGAGGGGGCGCGATGGGCGTTTCGGTGGAGGGTAAGAGCCTCGACTTTGGCGCGACCCAGAAATTCCGGGCCAAGGTCGTCAAGAAGCTGACGACGGGTGTCGGCTCTCTATTCAGGGAAAATGGTGTTGATCTACTTCTGGGCACTGCCTCCTTCAAGGACCGGAACAGGCTTGTGGTGGCTACCGATGCGGGTGAGGAAATGGTCTCTTTCAACGATGCTGTCATCGCCACAGGCTCCGTCCCCTTCTTCCTGAAGGGTTTCGAGCCGGATGGCCAGCGGGTAGTCGGAAGCAGGCACGCGCTCGAATTCGACGAAGTACCCGAGCGCCTGCTCGTGATCGGCGGCGGCTATATCGGATTGGAACTGGGGATTGCCTACAGCAAGTTCGGCACCCACGTTACCGTCGTGGAGATGCTGGACAGCCTTCTGCCGCTTTCCCCGAAGAACCTCTCAGCTGTGGTCGCCCGCAGATGCAAGAAGCTAGGCATCGATGTCCATCTTAACACGGCCGCCAAAGCGCTCGAGAAGACCCCCGAGAAGGTCATGCTAATCGCCACCGGACCCGATGGGGAGGAGACGGCGTTCGAGGCAGGCAGGATACTGGTAACGATCGGGCGCAGACCGTATACCGACTCACTGGGACTGGCGGGGGCCGGACTGCAGACAACCGACAGAGGTTTCCTCGAGGTGGATGCCCAGCGGCGGACCGTTGTGTCGAATATCTATGCCGTCGGTGACGTTGCCGGCGAGCCGATGCTGGCGCATAAGGCGAGCAAGGAGGGTATCGTCGTCGCCGAGGCGATTGCCGGCCGACAGGTCGAATACAATCCCCGCGGGGTTCCAGCGGTGATCTTCACCGATCCCGAAATCGCCTATGTCGGACTGTCGGAGGAGGAGGCAGTGGAGCAGGGATATGAAGTGGCGGTGGGCGAGTTCCCCTTCATAGCTTCAGGCCGCGCTGCTGCCCTCGGGCACACGGAGGGATTCGTAAAGGTTATCGGGGAGGAGGATAGCGGTGCGCTGCTGGGTGTCCAGATCGTCGGTCCCGAGGCATCCGAGCTGATCGGCGAAGCCTGCCTCGGGCTGGAGATGGGTGTGAGGCTCGAGGAGCTGGGATCGACGATGCATCCGCACCCGACGCTGGGGGAGGTCGTCATGGAGGCAGCCGAGGTAGCTCTGGGCAGGGCCATTCACCTGCCGAGCAAGTGATTCAGTGCGCGTAACACGCTGGAAAGAACAGCATCGGTTGATTATGTTATGGGGGATGAGGCGAACGGAGCGCAGGCTCCGTCCTGTAACTCGACCACATTTTGTAACCTTCATTAACCGAGCTACGGAACCACCCGTCCATCGGCTCTAGAGCAGGGAGATCGCCTATGGCGACGTTAAAAGAAGTACTTGCTGAGAGGATTCCCACACGTCGTGAGGAAATCCGCAATATGGTTAAGGAGCATGGTGGAACAGTTATCTCCGAGGTCACCCTGCAGCAGGCCTACGGTGGCATGCGTGGTGTCAAGGGACTCGTGTGTGACACCTCGCTGGTCGATCCGGAAGATGGGTTGATCATTCGCGGCATCCCGATCATTGAACTGATCGATCGGACACCGGAGGAGATTTTTTACTTGCTCTGTGTGGGAGAACTGCCGAGCGATGAGGACACGGCGAGTGTGAAGGATGAGTTTGCCGCGCGTTCCGAGGTTCCAGAATACCTGTTCGACGTGCTCCGGAGCCTGCCGAAGACCGCTCACCCGATGGCCATGCTCGTCACCGGTATATCCGCCCTGGAAAACGAGTCGGCCTTCCGGGCGCGCTACGACGAGGGGATGGTCAGGGAGGACTACTGGGAGAGCACCCTGGAGGACAGCCTGCAACTACTGGCCAAGCTTCCCTCCATCGCCGCCGCTGTATACCGCATCCGGTTCGATAAGGGAGACCTGA
>JAUVWC010000033.1 GCA_030604325.1 Candidatus Zixiibacteriota bacterium
CCATGTCGGAGAGGATCACTTCGTCCCCCTCCTGCAGTCCCTGCTTGATTTCGATGCGGTCGACCGACGTCTGGCCGATGCGAACGGTTACACGCACGGCATAACGGCCTTCATCAATCAATTTGAACATCCCCACGCTGGTGTTGGCCTGCCCCATCGTGGGACGACCCACGTAGAGCACATCATCCAACCGCTCGATGGTGATTATACCCTCAACGCTCTGATCGGGGCGGGCGCCCCGCGGAAGTTCACCATCCAGCTCAATATCTACCGTGACCTGTCCACCCGAAGCCGAGGGATCGATACGCGCTACATGGCCGGGGACCTTGGCCGACCTTGTATCCACTTCAGCCTCCTGGCCCAGCATAACATCTTTCGCCTGTGTTTCCGGTATCCTCACCACCGCCTTGAGCCTGCCCGGCTGGATGATGACTCCCAGAACCTGACCGGGTGAGACCCACTGCCCGACTTCCAGGTTCAGCTCCCGCACGACTCCACTGGTTCCAGCTTTAACGTTCATAGACTCGAGACGCCGATTGTGGAACTCGACCAGCTCCTGCAGGCGTTCTATCTGAGACTGCTGCGCCGCCAGCTGGAGTTCAATTCCTTCGGTTTTAACCCGAAGCGTACGCTCTTCGATTTCCAGGCGATCCTTCAGTTCATTCACTTCGTCCTGTGTGCGCTCCAGTTCAAGTCGTGAAACTTCCTCCTGGACCTCGTTGAACGCTTCCAGTCGGCGTTCCGCGTCGCGGTGTTGGTTGCGCACGCGGTTGACCGTGATCCTCTGGTTGAGAACACCAGTTTCCAATGAGTTGGTGAGGGTCACCAGCGCTGCTTCGGCAACCGTGAGCTGACGCTGCTGCTCCAGGGCATCCAGCTCAACCTGCGGATTGGTCAATTCCAGGAGAAGGGTTTCCGGCTCGGTTACCAGACCCGGTTCGGCTACTACCCTCGCCACCCGGCCGGCCGTTTCGGCAGAGATATATACGATGTCCTTCGGGCGCAGATATCCGGTTCCCCGCACCTGGCGCAGCATAGGGCCGCGCTTGACGGTGTCGGTCCAGATAATTGCCGCGTCTACGGACGGGGCAGCCGGCTCCAAGCTTTTCATGAACCACGTGATGGCAGCCAACCCCACCACTACGGCGACCGCAATCCCTATATAGCGGCCCTTCTTGCTTTTTGGTTCAAGTACAATGTCCACGGAAGACTTCTACCTGCTCTTGATTTCCCAACATCCTACGGTTGTAGCAACATAACACATAAACAGGTGGTGTTCATGTGTTACGGAGGTCGGCCCGGCAAGGTTCCACTTAAGTGGGGTCAACAGCCGCCACCCCGGCAGGGTCTCGTATCACCCGCAAATCAATTCGTCCCGCCATGCCAACTTCCTCCGGCCAGACGGCGCAGACGCGCCAGATTCCTCACGTCGGCATCAAATGCTTTCGGAGTCTCGATCACCTTGGGGATCAGGTGGAGTCTCGGATCGGTCATGAGATTGCGGAATCCCGCATCTCCTATCTCCCCCTCCCCGATATGCGCGTGGCGATCGCGCAACGAGCCGAGCGGCTTCATGCTGTCATTCAGGTGGATGGCCTTTATCAGTTCCAACCCGACCGAGGTTTCGAACGCCAGGATCGTTTCTTCGTAACCTTCGGAATCTCTCAGTTCATAGCCGGCGGCAAAGATGTGGCAGCTGTCGAGGCAGACACCCACACGCCCGGGCGCATCCACTGCTTCCAGCATCATGGCGAGTTCTTCGGGGTTGCGGCCGATACCGGTCCCCTGTCCGGCGGTAGTCTCCAGCAGGATCATCGTGTCTACATCAGGCGTCTTGTCGAAGACCCTCAACAGGCAGGAGGATAGACGGGCGATACCTGTTTCTATACCGGCCCTGCCACGGGCACCGGGATGGATCACCAGCCAGGGCAGGCCGAGCCGCTGGCACCGCATCAGCTCCTCAATGGTGCAGGCGATCGATCGTTCCCGGATGGCCGGATCTCCGGAAGCCAGGTTCACCAGATAAGTGTTGTGCGCAAACGCGGGCCAGATGCCCGTTCGCTCCCGCTCTGCCCAGAACTCCTCTACGTCCTCATCCCTGAGGGGCGCCCCTCGCCACCGGCTGTTGTTCTTCACGAAGATCTGCATGACCGCACAACCGGCCTCCTCCCCGCGGCCGAACGCTTTGGCGGCGCCCCCGGCGATAGACATGTGGCTGCCGAGTGGTAATCCGCCGTTGGCCACCACCGCCGGCCCAAGCTCATCGGTTACTACTCTATTTGGAGTGTGAGACATTTCAGGTACGCCGTCTCGGGTGCGGTAATCTGAGAAGGATGGTCACGGCTCTGACCGCCCCGTGACAGTAGACGCACATGCCTGGAGGCCAGTCCGGCCGCATGTGCCACAGTATCGGCAAACACCTCTGGGCGGACGTGATGACTGCATGAACAGGTGATCATAACGCCCCCGGCAGCTACTACATCCAGTGCTTTGCGGTTCAGGTTCAGATATCCTCTCAATCCCGCCCTTACGTGTTTCCTGCTCCTCACGAATGCAGGAGGATCGAGAATCACCATATCGAAGGTCCGACCCCGGGAGCGGAACTCCTTCAGAACCCCCAGAACGTCACCTTTCACCCACTGCGTCCTGTCCGCAAGGTTGTTGGCCTCAGCATGGCGGGCAGCGAGATCGAGCCCATACGAAGAAGTATCAACGCCGGTGGTCCGCTCGGCCCCGGCCCGCAACGCAAGTAATCCCCACGTACCCTGGTAGCAGTAGCAGTCGAGCACTTCCCCCCGGCTCAAGCCGGGTAGAAGCGCCCTCTGGTTGTCCCTCTGGTCCAGAAAAAGCCCTGTCTTCTGCCCACCCATCAGGTCGACCGCCAGCCGCAGCCCCTCGTAGGTGACGGTTAGGTCTGGATCAGGTTCGCCATGGAGCACCTCTACCCCTTCCGCCAGTTTTTCCAGCCTACGGATAGGCACATCGTTCCGGGCCACGATACAGCGTGGTGCCAGCCGCTTCTCAAGAAGCGACAGGATGGCTGGAAACAGCTTCTCCATACCGGCAGTGGTGACCTGGACCGCGAGGTGATCGGCGTACCGGTCCACCACCAGTCCCGGCAGGCGGTCACCTTCGGAGAAGACAAGCCGGACCGCCTCCTCCTGCGGGTAGAGACGCCGGCGCAGCTCGAGGGCGGCATCCAACCGGCCGGCCAGGAACCCTTCGTCCACAGGCCCGTCCGTACGGCGGAGTAACCGAACAGCAATCAGGGAGTGAGGGTTGATATACCCCACGCCCAGGAACCTCTCCCTACTGGCATACACTCGTACGAGCTGACCGGGTTCGAACTCGACGGTGCTGCTAGCCAGTTCATTGCTGAAGATCCACGGGTGCCCGCGCAGCACCCGGCGTTCGTGACCCGGCTTAACATCGATACGGGAATAGGCAGATGGTTCAGCAAGCGCACTCATATGTCTATAAGGTGTATCAGGCTGCCACGGCTCCCAAATAAAAAGGGGCCGGAACGACCCCATTTCTCCCGCAGAGTAATGCCCGCTGTGTAAGAAAAATTGAGATAATCAGGAGAAGCGGGTCAACTCCTGGTCAAACGCCACCGCTCCACATAACTCGTTCCCTATACTCTCCACCCGGACCAGTCGGCCATCCACTTGCAGTATGATCGGTCTGCCGTCACTGCCGAGTAGGGGTTTCTGGATACTCATGTGAATCGCGGTGTCCATGTCGACCGGCCGGCGATGGGAGAAAAGCGCTCCTCCCAGCGATACGTTCCTGGTCATGGTCTGCTCTTCGAACCGACCCCGCTGATCCTCACCGCTGATGACCGTGTTGAGCCGGATAGGAATCCGGCGGTAACTCCGCCTCTCCTCCTCCTTCAGCGGTTCAAATACCACAATCCGGTCCTTGCCCTCCGACTTGGCAATATAGAGAGCGATATCGGAGTGGTTCACCAGCTCCAGATCGTCGCGCGCATCCCGCGGATAGGCAGCTACCCCCAGTGACACGCTGACCCGGCCCGTGGCAACTTCGGAGGCTCCCTCAAGGTCCAGCTCGCTGGTAGCAGCCCGTACACGCTCGGCGACGACAGTGGCCAAATCGATCGGTGTCTGAGGAAGAATGATGGCGAATTCCTCCCCCCCGTACCGGACCACATCATCGATGGCTCGAACGTTGTCCTGCATCACCTGGGCAAGCGCCTTCAGCGCCGCATCGCCCGCCGGGTGTCCGTACGTATCGTTGTAGATCTTGAAATCGTCGATATCGAGCATAATGAGGCTTAACGGCTGGCTGAAACGTCGGGCGCGGCCCATCTCACTCACCATCCGCTGCTCAAAATGGCGCCGGTTCCCGAGATTGGTCAGGGCGTCCGTAACCGACTCCTTCTGCAGTTGTTCGATGCTCTCCAGGAAGCGGTGGCGCTCCAGGCTTATACCGACGACATCGGCCAGCAGTTCCGCGAGTCCCAAATCCTCTTTGGTGAACGCCGTACCATCCCGGTGGTCGGTGATATTCAAAACAGCGAGCGGACCACCGGAGGAAACAACAGGAACGCTCATGAAGGAGGTGGTCTGGTAGCGGGGGGACCGGAAGTCTCTGAGCCGGGGATCTTTCTCGGCATCGGTGACGAGAATCGACTCCTCGGTGGAGAGTACTCTTCCTGCCACTCCATCGGCCGGGTCGGTGCCCGGCCAGTGGAGTGCGCGTACCTGCAGCAGCCCCGCATCCGAACGGACAACGATCGAGACTTTTTCCGCCTTCAGCAGTCCCGAAGCGGCATCGACAAGGAACTGGAGAGCCTGGTCCGCCGATTCGGCGGACTCAAGTTTCTTGAGGAATTTCCGGAGACCTTTAACGTATTGTTCGTTCATCCTGTTTTGCGGCTGGCGAAGTTACGACACAGAAAAAACGACACTTAAGAATATGAAGCCGACAATATAGCTTACAACACATGTTAGACATAATAAGAATGCGTGGCTTGGTGGTTGCCCTCGTGGCGAGGCTTTTGTTAGCATAGCACGGTCATGATGAAGGCTACCTCCGATGCATGTTTCCGTCTCCGAGGTTTTATGGCTCTGTTCGTGTTAATCCTGGCCGCGGCAACACTGCCGCACAGTGATGCCCAGGAAGGTGGAACATCCCAGCGCCCCCGGGCCCACGATCTTGGAATTGTTATCGGTACCTTCTCCTCCGGCCCACTCAACACCATCACCGACGTACCCGGTGTGAGGGTGGGACAGGTCTCCCTCATCCAGGGAGAGGACATCAGGACAGGGGTTACCGCCATCGTCCCTCACGGGGGGAACATATTCTGGGAAAAGGTCCCCGGAGCCCTGTTCGTGGGCAACGCCTTCGGGAAGCTCGCCGGCGCCACTCAGGTGCAGGAACTGGGCACGCTCGAAACGCCGATCCTGCTCTGCGGTACCCTGAACGTGCCGCGGGTGGCCGACGCTCTCATCAGCTACATGATCTCCCTGCCGGAAATGGAGCGTGTCGGCTCCATCAACCCGGTCGTGGGCGAGACCAACGACGGCAGCCTTAACGACATCAGGGGGCGGCATATCGGTGAACAGGAGGTGTTCGAAGCGATCGCCTCCGCTTCCACCGGTCCGGTGGCCGAGGGATCGGTGGGCGCCGGCGTGGGTACGCGCGCGCTCGGGTTCAAGGGCGGCATCGGTACCAGCAGCCGTGTCGTCGAAATCCGCAGTGCCGGCACATACACAGTTGGAGTGCTGGTTCAGACCAACTTCGGAGGAAGCCTGCAGGTAAACGGTGCCCCAGTCGGCAGGGAGATCCGTCGCCGCCTCAGGGAGAGGGAGCCGGACATCGAGCTCGAACAACCCGGTGACCAGGGTTCGTGCATGATCGTCGTGGCCACCGACGCCCCCCTGGAGGCCCGAAACCTGAAACGTCTGGCCGCGCGGGCCCTGGGCGGGATGGCCCGGGCAGGGGCGAGCTTCAGCGGCGGCTCCGGAGACTATGTGCTGGCTTTCTCCACTGCCGAGAGCGTCCGCGTCCACAGCCGGCAAGGAGACCGCCTGCGGCAGGGCCCCCACCTGGGAAACGACGCCATGAGCGGGCTGTTCAGGGCCGTGATGGATGCCACCGAGGAGGCCATCTTGAACAGCCTGCTGCGCGCCACAACCGTCACCGGCCGCGGCGGCAATACCAGCCGGGCTATCCCCATCGATTTGTTTGTGGAAATATGTAAGGAGTACAACGTTCTTCCGCCTCAACCCTGATCGGCCCATCGGGGCAGCAAGGGCCGCAACAGCCACAAAAGACACGAAGGAGCGGAAAAGATGAACAGGAGCGTCAGCCGTCGAGGCTTCTTGGAGAAGGCTGCGGGCGCCACCGCCGGTGTGGCCGCGCTTAAGGGATTCCCCAACCTGAACCTGAACTACGGTGTCGGTCTGCCTGAGGGACTTCCCTTAGTGCTGGTATCGGGCAGCAAGACATGGGCATCGGATGCCGCATGGGGGGTGCTCAAGGACGGCGGTGAAGCACTCGATGCCGTCCACGCCGGCGCCATGGCGGCCGAGGTATACCCGCGTGATTCCAGCGTCGGGGTGGGTGGGTCACCCAACGAGGATGGTGTTATCCAGCTCGACTGCTCCATCATGGACGGCAAGTCGATGCAGTGCGGGGCGGTCGGCTGCATCGAAGGGATCGAGCACCCCTCCACCGCGGCCCGGCAGGTGATGGAGTGGACCGACCACTGCATGATCGTCGGGCCCTACGCCACCGAGTTCGCCAGAAAGATGGGCCACACGGTCACCGACATCTCGAGTGAGGGAAGCCGGGACTGGTATCGGCGCTGGATTGGAAGGCACAGCGACAGCGACGACTGGTTCAATGCAGCTGAATCCGCCGCCAAGATGAAGCGCGAGCTCCCCCCCAGCGAGCTGGGCCGCCGGCAGCGGGAACTGGAACGCAATCACGGCACCATCAACGTGCTCGCCGTCGATGTGAGGCGTGATGTGGCCGGCTGTACCACCACCTCCGGGCTGTCGGGCAAGATCCCGGGCCGCTGCGGTGACTCGCCGATCATCGGCGCGGGACTCTATGTGCTGCGGGATGTGGGCGCGGCCGGTTTCACCGGCCGAGGCGAAGAGGTTATCAGGGTCTGCGGCTCATTCACCGTCTGCGAGCAGATGCGTCGGGGATTGTCGCCTACCGAGGCCAGTCGGGAGGCAATCAGGCGCATGGTGGACGAGACAAATGAAGGCAACGCCAACTTCAGCGACAACGCGGTGGCCATCAATGTAAAGGGAGAGCACGGATCGTTCACTGTCAGCGGCAGATCCCGCTATACGATCCATAACACGGACGGGCGCCAGACTATCCAGGGGGAGGCACGCCTGTAACAGCCAACCGGCTTGCCCCGGCCCTGTGGCAGCTCGCTGAGCCCGCCGGCGCCGCCAGCGCCGCGCACCTTGCAGCGGACCTTGTACGAGACGGGCCCCGGGAGAGCTCCGGGGCCCTTTCTTATTGTTCAGGGCACCCTTCATACTCAATGCCCTTGGATTCTCCGTGCTGGGATCGAGGATCTCTTTTATCGAACGGTTATAACCAGCGTGTTGCGCAGTAGAAGATCTGTGGTTTTGACCTCTGCCGGGGGATGGCTGTCGTAGGTGATGCGGGCGCTCACCTGCGTGGAAAGCGGCCCGAGCAACCGGACTGTCAGACCGGCGTCGCTCAGCACGCGCACATCCCCCACATCGGAAAGCAAAGGCTGAATATAGATCTGGCTGCCCAGAGAAGCCGTCTCGGTAAGTCCCCATCCAAGGCTCACCAGCACAGAGGCTCTCCAGCCGGGTTCAGAAGCCTCATCCTGCAACTCCTCGCTCTCATGCATGACGATCAATCCCAGGTCGAGGCGGCGCTCAATGGGATCCCCACCCGTGGCCGCAGCGGCGGGGGACGAATACAGGTTGGTGCGAAAGCCAGCTCCGACCAGAACCCGGCGGCGCAGCCTTAAAAACGCATCCCGCTGTACTTGCGCAAGGACCTCCACACGAAGACGGGGGGAGGCGATGTAGCCGTATCTCAAGTGCCCTATGGCGTTGTCCGCCACTTTCCTGTCCTGCGCCGTCCTGTACGAGCCACCCAGAACCACCTGTACCATTTGGTTGCCGCCCCGCCAGCGCACCAGCCCGCTGCCCTCCAGTTGAACGAATTTGGAGTTCCCCTGTTTCATTCCGAACCCGAACTGCAGCGCCGCCTGTATACCCGGTTTCGGCTCCCCGGCCAGGATGTTCTCGATATTCACGATCTGCCCGCTGGCACGGCCGCCCGGTACGGCCATCGTCAACAGCAGAAGGAGGCTGGCCGGTACACGGAGGGAGCAGGAGCGATGGGTGCCGCGGTCAGCTCGCGAAATGTACTCTGCAGATAATAGCGGCAAGGTTGGAGGAACTCCTTACATGCTGCGGAGGCGGGCGATTCGCTCCTTGATGGGAGGGTGGGTGCTGAAGAGACTCTTCGCCCGCTCCTCAAATGGTTTGATCGGGTTGACTATGTAGAGATGTTGGGTCCCACGGTTGGCCACCTCCAGTACTTCCCGATCGCCGGAGATCTTCGACAGGGCTCCGGCCAAACCCTGTGGATAGCGGGTCAGCTGGACGGCGCCGGCATCAGCCAGATATTCCCGCTTGCGGCTGATCGAGAACTGAAGGAGCCGCGCGAACAGGGGGGCCAGGATCGCCGCCAGAAC
>JAUVWC010000152.1 GCA_030604325.1 Candidatus Zixiibacteriota bacterium
CGGACCGACCAGATGGGCGAGGGAGAGATCCCGATCATGGAACTGGCCGGTCGTGTTATTACCCGCCGGGAGTTCCAGGGAGAGCGGGATGCCCTGGCTATGGAGATCGACGCTTTCCTGCACGCCGTCCGGGCGCGGGAGGCTGGTGCAGAGCCTTTATCGCCCTCGGCGGGAGTCACCGGTCGGGAGGCCGCCGCGGCCCTGGCGCTGGCCGAGGAGATCACTCGCAGAATCGCCTCTGGTTGAGATGGATACCGAGCGGGTCTTCGTCATCGCCGGGGAAGCTTCCGGGGATCTCCACGCTTCCAGTCTGGTACGTGCTTTGAGCCGGCGTCGGCCCCAGCTCGAGTTCAGCGGTATCGGCGGACCCCGCCTGCAGGACGCGGGGATGTCGCTACTGCACCACAGCGACCAACTGGCCTTCATGGGATTCGCCGAGGTGCTCCTTCACCTTCCCTATCTGTTCAGGGTGATGGGAGATGTGCGTCACTATCTGGCCACCTATCGCCCCCGACTGGTCATTCTTGTTGACTACCCCGCCTTCAACCTTCGTGTGGCCCGTACCGCCAGAGCACTCGGCTGCAAGGTGCTTTACTATATCCCGCCCCAGGTATGGGCCTGGCACGAGGAGCGGGTAGTCTCCCTGGCTGAACTGACGGATGCCATCGCCTGCGTGCTGCCTTTCGAGGAGGAGTTCTTTGCAGAAAAGGGCCAGCAGTATGGTGTAAAGCTCAATGCGAGATATGTGGGACACCCTCTTGTAGACACCGCCGCGGCCCGCACCGACGCCGGTGGCCTCTGCTCGGAACTACTGCTGCCGGATGGGATCACCCTGCTGGCGCTCATGCCCGGCAGCCGCCGGCAGGAGGTCGCCCGCCTGCTTCCGGTCATGGCTGAAGCAGTGCACCTGCTGCGCAGCCGGCGGCCTGAACTCGTCCCCCTGCTCTGTGCCGCGCCCGGGGTGGGGGATAAGACCTACGAACGCCTGCTGGGCGGGACCGGGCTGAAACTGGCGGGGCCGTTGCCACCGGCGAACAGCTATGAACCGTCGGCCGGGATACATCTGGTACGCGGCCGCACCTACGATGTGCTGGCGGCTGCGCGCAGCGCCCTGGTTGCCTCCGGCACGGCAACGCTGGAGGCGGGGTTGCTCGATACCCCCATGGTCATCGCCTACAGGATGAATCCGATCTCATGGAGGATCGGTCGAGCCAGGGTGAAGGTGCCGCATGTGGGACTGGTCAACCTGTTGGCGGGAGAGCGGCTCGTACCGGAGCTGCTGCAGGGAAATGTCTCCGGGGGCACTCTCGCCGAACACCTCACTCCTCTGCTGGATGATGGGCCCCAGCGCCGACGCGTCCTGGAGGGGTTTCAGAGGGTGCGCCAGCGCCTTGGGGCCGGTGGCGCAGCAGAGCGGGCAGCGGATATGGCGGAGGAGCTGCTTGAGGCCCGGCATCCGGAAGGTCGTACAGCATGAAGGACGGGTACGGCTCCCGGGTGTTAGCGACGCTATTGATGGGACTCTACGACCTCATTGCGGGCTGTGTGGCACTGATCATGCTGCCCTACTGGCTTATCCGGGATAGTCGGGGAGATGGTGGAATGGCTGCCCGCTATGGCGGGGTACCGTCCCACATCCGTCGCGACGTGGATCCCTACGGCTGCATCTGGTTCCACGCTGCTTCGGTCGGGGAGGTGGGGGTACTGGCACGCATTCTGCCCAGCCTGGTTGGATTGACTCCCGAGCTGCCGGTTGTCGTCACCACCGTTACCCCGACCGGACGAAACCGGGCGCGGCAACTCCTGGGTGAGCGGGCTCACCTCCTCTACCTTCCGCTCGATGCCCCGATGCTGGTGCGCCGTGCGGTTCGCCGCCTACATCCTCAGGCCCTCGTCATCGCCGAAACGGAGTTGTGGCCCAACCTGATCACTCAGGTGTCGGCATACGGCGCCCCGATCCTACTGATAAACGGCCGGCTCTCCCGGCGTGCATTCTGGCGGTACCGCCTGGTCAGAGCCGGGATGGCACGGGTGTTCTCCGCGATCTATGCGTTCTGTGTCAAATCCGAGGAGGACCGGCAGCGCTTTGTGGCTCTCGGTGCCCCCGTGCGGGACGTCCACGTGACCGGAGACCTGAAGTCGGAACCGCTTCCGGGTGTGGAGGAGGCGTCGGTACCCGAGCGCCGAGCACGACTCGCTCTACCCTCCGATCGGCCGATCTTCACCGCGGGAAGCACCCGTCAGGGTGAGGAACCGCTGGTGCTGGATGCATACCGGAAGGTTGTGGGTAGCCATCGGGATCTGCTGCTCGTGGTGGCCCCTCGCTATCCGCACCGTGCGGGGGAGATAGAAGTCCTGCTGGATGAAGGCGGCCTGAGCTATCTACGGAGAACCGATCACCTGGCGGGGGAGGAAATCGCCGCCGCACAGGTGCTTCTGCTCGATACGATTGGGGAACTGGAGAGTTTCTACGCCGCCTCCGATGTGGCTTTTGTGGGTGGGAGCCTGGTTCCGATGGGTGGGCACAATGTGCTGGAGCCCGCCCTCTATGGTGTCCCTGTGCTCTTCGGACCGCATACCGAGGAGACGGCCGCCGCCGACCAGCTCCTGCTGGGAGCCGGTGGAGGTCTGCGGGTAGAGGGTTCGGAGGAACTCTCCGGGGCGCTGCTGGATCTGCTTGGGGATGAGGCGACACGAGTGGAGATGGGCAATTCTGCACGGAAGGCGGTAAACAGCAGCCGGGGAGCGCTGGAGCAGGTGTTCCGCTACTATCGCAAAATGCTTGGCTTCGCCACTTCACCTGCCCGGGCCGGCCGTACCGATAGGGGAAGCCGCAGCATGCGGGTGGATGATCGGGCGGATGATATCGACGGCGAACCGCACCCCGGAGAGGGTCTGTGAGAACCCGCCTGGAGCGCACCCTACGCTGTATCTGGTCGGGACATCGACCCCGACGGCTGTCGATCACTGAGCAGCTGCTCTACTATCTTCTCAGTCCCCCGGCGGTACTCTATGCTTCGATGGCCTGGGCTTGGAGAGAACTCTACCGCCACGGTTTCCTGCGCCGTAGGCGCCTGGCCGACCTGACGGTCGTGTCGATCGGGAACATAACGGTCGGCGGTACGGGTAAATCCCCGCTGGTAATCGGCCTGGCCCGGGAACTGGTCGAGAGAGGAATCTCCGTGGCCGTTGTCTCCCGGGGGTATGGTGCAGTGGGACGGGGTTCGGGCCCGCTGCTCGTCTCCGACGGATCGGGACCTCTGGTCGGACCGGACCGTGCAGGAGACGAGCCGGTCATGATCGCCCGTGCCGTACCGGTCGTCGTCATCGTCAGTCGGAACCGCTATATGGGGGCACGCCTGGCAAATGACCGCTACGGGGCCGATGTAGTAATCCTTGATGACGGTTTCCAGCACCAGGGCCTGGCCAGGGATGCTGATATCGTCCTGCTCGACGCTGCCGATCCCTTCGGGAATAGATGGACCCTTCCCGCCGGCCGGCTACGTGAGCCGCTCTCGGCCCTGCAGGATGCCGACCTCTTCCTTATTGTACAACGCGGTGTGGAAGGAGTCCGGCCGATTCCGAGCCGCCTGAAGGGACTGCTGGAAGCGTTCCGCCGGGAGGCGGCGATAGCCAGCGGGGTATTACGGATGCAGGTCTTACGCCTTGCCGGGGGGGGCGATCTCCGACCACTCGAGTGGCTTAGAGGGCGCTCGGTGCTACTCGTGTCCGGTCTTGGGGACGCGGCTCCATTCGAGGCGGAAGTGAAACAGAGAGGTGGGCGAGTAGTTGCCCATCTAGAATTCGATGACCACCATCGTTACAGTGTCGACGATGTAAGCCTGATAAGGGAGAGTCTGAGAGAGGCCGGGGCCGAGGCGGTGATAACGACGGCCAAGGACGAGGTTAAGCTTGTCCCGGCCGGGTTATCCCGTACCGGTGAGCCGGAGGCGGTATGGGTTGCCGAGGCGGGATTCGACCCGCGCACGCTCGATTTGCTGGTTGAGGCGCTGATATGAGGCAACCGTTCGACGTTGTTGTGATCGGCAGCGGCATAGCCGGTTTGAGCTTCGCCCTGAAGGCAGCGGAGGCCGGCCGGGTGGCCGTGGTGACCAAGAAGGAGGACAAGGCATCGGCTACCAACTACGCTCAGGGCGGCATCGCTGCCGTTCTGAGTCCACTGGACGACTTCGAATCCCATATTACCGATACACTGGTCGCCGGGGCGGGACTCTGCCGGCGGGAGGCCGTGGAGGTCATGGTACGGGAGGCACCCCGCCTGATCGGCGAACTGATCGAGCTGGGAGTGGGATTCAACCGCTCCCCCGAAGCCTCCGATGGGGAGGGCGCAGGTGAGGCCCCCGACGGAGGAGACCCGCTCCATCTGGGAAGGGAGGGGGGACACAGCCACTACCGCATCGTCCACGTGCACGATCTGACGGGAGCGGAAGTAGAACAGGCTCTGGTGACTGCTGTCAGCGCTCACCCCAACATAACGGTGTATGAGAACCATATCGGGCTGGATCTGATCACCGAACACTACCTGGGAACGGC